>JAAFHQ010000819.1 GCA_013298445.1 Chitinophagales bacterium
TGATTATACCATTACCCCTCGACTCAATACCGACCACGTCAATGGGGTATCCACTTTTGATTTGTTGTTGATCCGCAAACACATTTTGGGGGTTACCCCCTTGGATTCTCCCTACAAGTTGATTGCTGCGGATGCCAATGCTTCCAAATCGGTTACAACGCTGGATTTGATCGCCATTCAAAAACTGATTTTGAACCTGGATCTTGCTTTTAAAAACAATACCAGCTGGCGTTTTGTCGATGCAAATTACCGCTTCCCCGATCCGACGAACCCCTGGGCGCAGCTTTTTCCAGAGACATTTAGCATCAATGACCTGATCGGCCAAAAACTTACTGCCAATTTTATTGCAGTGAAAACCGGGGATGTGAATGTATCGGCAAATGTGGGCTTTAAAACTCCCGAAATTCGGACAGAAAATGACCCAATGTGGATTGAGTTGGAAGATCAAAACTTACAAAGTGGGCAACTTCATACTGTAGCGATTCGGGTAAAAGATTTAACAAATATCCAGGGCTATCAAATGGCACTGAGTTATGCTACCACGAAGGCCGAACTGGTCGACATCCAATATGGTTTGGCCAAAGCTGAAAACTTCGGCATCTTCAAATCGGAGGGCTTGATCACGACGAACTGGTACAGCGATCAACCAAGCCTGAACCCGGATGCAGTGTTGTTTACGCTGGTATTTCGGGCAAAAGCCAAGGCAAGGTTGAGCGAAATTTTACACCTGAGCCCCGGACGTATGGAAATCGAAGCCTACAACTTCGCCGACGAACGTTTACCGATTCAAATTCGCTTCAACAACACTGAAATTCAGGCACCCAATTTTGAATTGTTTCAAAACGTGCCGAACCCATTTCAGGAAAGTACCCTGATTCGTTTTTATTTGCCGGAGGCGAGTGAAGGAAGGGTGCTGGTGTATGATGCAGCAGGGAGATTGTTGAAGGAAATCAAGGGCGATTTTGTACAGGGCGTGAATCAGGTTGAATTGAGAGATGAGGAGTTACCGAGTGGGGTGTTGTATTATTCGTTCAGGAGTGGACGGTATGCGGCAACGCGTAAGATGATCAAAAAATAACGTAGGGGCAGCCCTTGCGGCTGCCCTTCGTGTTCGATGGGCGACCGCAAGGGCTGTCGTTGGATGGGCACCCGCAAGGGGCGCCCTTACACGGGCACCCGCAAGGGTTGATGGTGGATGGGCACCCCTTGCGGTCGCCCCCAACGATTATTTTATCGTAAACCACAAGGGTTTGGTATGGTAATTCGCATCATTGCCACCGATGGTGTTCAATGATTCCCGATTCCATACGTATTCCGAGTTGAAACGTGGTCGTAAACGATAGGCCAATTTGCCACCGTTGTCGATGTACAATGCAGGAGGAGCTGCAAAACCAGTATACACATCACTGCTGTAATTGTACCGACGCATGTCCGCCCAAGTTTCCAAAGATCCAATTACCCAACAAGCGATGTATTTTTGCAACATGATGTCGCTCAATTTCAAGGCATCTGAGGCTTGAGGTACGGCTGCGCTGGCCATATAGGCATCACGAGCAGCAGCAGGCACTTTCGCCAGATCCATGTGGCCGATGATTCCTTTTTTAAATGCATCATAAGCCAGCGCTTTGTCTCCTTTAATGAAGGCAGCCTCTGCTTTGATGAATTGAATTTCGGAATAAGTCACCAAGGGATGAACAGCATTGTTGGTAAAGAAATATTTCCCAGGAAGAGTAGATACGGTTGCTGAAGGGTTTGCGCCCCACAGGTTTGGCATCCGTTTAGTGTCGGTATTGCTAGTGACCGGGTCACCTTTAGTAGGGATAACTCCCCGGAAAGTACCATCTGCTGAAGCGGTGAGCATCAAAGGCAAACGTGGATCCGTTACGCCATTAAAAACTGTTCCATTCAGCAAATTCAGGAAAAATACAGTTGGTCGGAAATTGTTCAAATTCCCGCGGAGAGGGCCGAAGAAGTTGCCGTCCAAAGAGTTGGTTCCGGCGTGTGGTACACTAAAATTGTCATCATTGCTGGCCAACGATTTGTCGCAATATTCGATCACTTTGGCTGGATCGTAATTTGATTTATTGCTGTAACGCTGGGCAGTATGAGCCAAAATGGAATAAGTAAATTTGATCCACTTGTTGCGGTCACCTTTGTAAACCAAATCTCCCCGTCCAAGGTTGGCTACACTTCCGTTGCCATCAGTGCGGCTCAGATCTGCCAGGGCCTCATTGGCCAGGCGGGTTGCTTCCGTGTAAACATCTTCTTGTGGATCAAAATCAAATACATAGCGGTTGGGTTCCCAGGCTTGCTTGAGGATGATTTCCCCATGCAGATCGGTGGTGTTTTGCCAGCTCCAGGCCCGAATCGCCTTGGCTACCCCTACATAATCCCACTGCTCTTTGAGCGTAGCTTGTTCGATGATGATGTCAACGTTTTTGCCGATTGACCAGTAATTGCTACGCCATACGTCACCGCCAGCATCACTTCCGGGAACGTAACCATGTTGATCCCAAACGTTATTGGTAGCTACCTGTGCCCAGTTTTGATTGTATTGGCTGACAAAGCGGGTGTCAAAAGAAACGCCCCGAACCATTTGGCCCAACATAGGCGGCAAAATGGCAAAACCTTCGGCAACCTGAGGGTTGCTGGGGTCGAAGTTGATGTCCAGATAATCGTCACAACCATTAAAGACGAATAAGCCCATCAACCCAATAAATGCAACGATGATTTTATTTTTCATGATTGAATTCACTTTTGAGTTAAATGTTAGAATGAAACGGTGATACCGGCTGAAACCTGGCGTGGCAAGGAAGTTTTACCAAAATCCAGACCAAATCCACCTGCACCGCCCGTTGCTGGGCTGGTAACACTAATGTAGGGGTCTGCCCCGGTGTAATTGGTAATCAACAACAAGTCGGTACCATTGACAAATACACTCAGTTCTTTGATGGTACGACCTTTGCCCAGGGTTGGGAAGCTATACCGCAAAGTCACATCGCGCAAACGCAGCCAATTGATGTCTCTTTCAATAAAATCCTCAGCTGAAAGTGCAGTAGTATAGTACAATTCGTTGGCACTTGGGATGATCTCCTTGGTGTTCACCGTTGGCGTTTCACTTTCTTCTTTGCCATCGCGTACTACGCCGGGAATCACTATTGGCTTATCCCGGTCAAGCGTACGTTTGCTCAAACCTGTACGAGTCAGGTAGAGTTCGTTGCCATTGAAAATATCGCCACCTTTACGAATGTCCAACAGGAAGGACAGGCTGAAATTTTTAAACGTAAAGCTGTTCACCAAACCCACCGTAAAATCAGGGTTACGATCACCCATTGGCAGGAAG
>JAAFHQ010000821.1 GCA_013298445.1 Chitinophagales bacterium
GAAAAAGAACACGGGCAGTTGCCGGAAGGGGTAATTGTGCTGTTGCGAACGGGATTCGGGCAATATTGGCCGGACAAACTCAAGTACATGGGCACAGCTGAAAGAGGGCCGGGCGCTATTGCCAAGTTGCATTTCCCGGGCTTGCATCCCGATGCGGCCAAGTGGCTGAGCACCGAACGCAAGATCCACGCCATTGGGTTGGATACCCCTAGCATTGACTATGGGCAATCCACCCATTTTGAAAGCCACCAAATTTTGTTCAAACAAGACATTCCTGCTTTTGAAAACCTGGCCAATCTGGAGCAATTGCCTACAACAGGAATTTGGGTAGCAGCATTGCCCATGAAGATCAAGGGAGGAAGCGGTGGGCCGCTGCGGATGGTGGCGCTGGTGCCCGAGGGGAAGTGAAGGGGAAGTTATTTCCGGGTAACATTCAAAATGTTTGAGACGATTTGATGATCAGGCAATTGATGTTTTTTTTTCGAGTGACGAGTTCCGAGTACATGAGTAGCGAGTTTAGAATTGAGCTACCGCAGCGACTTTGACGAAGGCGGTGTCGAAGTCGCTGCGGTAGCTCAATTCTAAACTCTTAAGTCATGTATTCTTAACTCTTAACTCAAAAAAAATCATCAATTACCTGACAATAAAATTTCTTTAAATCAAAAAACACCACCTCATGCTTACACGCAGATCCTTCCTTCAACAATCTCTGCTTGGCTCTGGCGCAGTGCTGCTGGGAGCTTCCGGCTGCCAGCCCAGTGTCACACCAGCTGGCCTTAAACTCTCACTGGCCCAATGGTCCCTGCACCGCACCCTACAAGCCGGAAAACTCGACCACCTGGATTTCCCCGCCACAGCAAAAGGCAAGTTTGGGGTTTCTGCAGTCGAGTACGTCAACACCTTTTTTGGCGGCAAAACCATGCCCTTTAAAGAAGCTGGCAAAAACGCCAAATACCTGAATGAATTGCTCAAGCGGAGCCGCGACGAAGGGGTGGACAATCACCTCATCATGGTGGACGATGAAGGGTCCCTGGCCCTGCCAGACGACGCGCAACGCCTACCCGCCGTCGAGAACCACAAAAAATGGGTAGAGGCAGCCCGACTGCTAGGCTGCAAAACCATCCGGGTCAACCTGCATGGCGAGGGCAGTTCTGCGGACAAAAAAACGGCTTCCATCGATTCATTGAGTCGACTGGGGGAATTTGCCAAACCAATGAACATCAACGTAGTGGTCGAAAACCACGGTAGCGACTCCTCCAATGGCGCCTGGGTAGCCTCAGTTATGCAGGAGGTGGGCATGGCCAACGTTGGCACACTGCCCGATTTTGGCAACTTTTGCATCTCTCACCCCTGGGGGCAAACCCAGGACCCCTGCGAGGACATGTACGACCGCTACCTGGGCATTCAGGAAATGTTGCCTTTTGCCAAAGGGGTGAGCGCTAAAACCTACGATTTTGACAGCAAGGGTGAACAGCCCAAAATGGATTACAAACGATTGCTGGATATTGTCAAAAAGTCGGGTTTTGAGGGCTACATCGGGATTGAATTTGAGGGAATAAAGCAACCTGAAGCGGAGGGGATTCGCAAGACGAAGGCGCTGATTGAGCGGTATTGGTAGTGCAGGAGCTCGATGTTATTGACACAAGGAAAAAAAGGAGCATTCAGTGCAGCATTGTGCTTTTGTCTCAGAACTCCCGACCACTACAGGCAGGGCCGATTGGTTCTGTTTTTAAACCATTTTGGATTGGGCTGCGCCCAATCGTTTTTAATAACCGCGACGGCGCGACGGCGCGACGATTCATTTGGCTGCGCCAAATGCGCGACGTAAGACGACGAAAAGGTGTGCGAAGCACACATATCGTCGCGCCGTCGCGTCGTCGCGTCGTCGCGGTTATAAAAAAACAAGCAGCGAAGCTGCTTCAATGAATAAAAATCAGAACCAATCGACCCTGCCTTTAGGGGTCTGGGACAAAAGCACACTACCAAATTCAACGCAAAAAATTCTTAAGTCAATTACATTGATCTAAAGCTTCCCGTTTAAGTTGGTTTCAAAGCCATCTTGTACACTTCAAGGCAGCGCTCCCGGGCAAACTTGTGGTCAACCATAGGCTTCGGGTAAGCAGCGGTGCCGTATTCAGGCACCCATTTGCGGACATACTTGTACTCCGGGTCAAATTTCTCCTGTTGAGCTGCCGGGCTGAATACCCGAAAATAAGGCGCTGCGTCGGTACCACAACCTGCTGCCCATTGCCAGCCCCCATTGTTGCTGGCCAGGTCAAAATCGAGGAGTTTTTTGGCAAAATAAGCCTCACCCCAGCGCCAGTCGATCAACAAGTGTTTGGTCAAAAAACTAGCGGTGATCATCCGTACCCGGTTGTGCATAAAACCAGTTTGGTTCAACTCGCGCATCCCGGCATCAACAATGGGGTACCCCGTTTTGCCTTCACACCATTTTTCAAATTCCTTCTCGTCGTTGCGCCATTCGATGCGGTCGTATTCGGAACGGAAAGAGCCCCTAGCCACATGGGGGAAATTGGTGAGGATTTGGGCGTAAAAATCGCGCCAGATCAGCTCATTGAGGAAGGTCTCATTGAGTTCTAAGGCCCGACGTGCCTTTTCCCGAATGCTAATGGTACCAAAACGAAAATGGATGCCCAAGCGCGAGGTGCCGAGGAGGTAGGGAAAATCCCGGGTTTTGTCGTAGGTTTTGATCAGGCCACGGCTGACACTGCTGGCAGGGATTTCAATAGTGGATGGATGAAAGCCCATTGTATCAAGTGCGGGTAGGGGCAGCGGCTCGATTTGGTGAAAATTGGCGTAGTATTTTTCGCATGGATAGGGCTTGAGGTAAAAAGAAACCGCTTCCTCCCCTGCCCCATCTGGCTTTTCTATGCGGGAAAGCAACTTGTTCTTCCAGGTTCGGCTGTAAGGCGTAAACACGGTATAAGGCCCTCCATCAGCTTTGGTCACCTCCAGTTTTTCAAAAATCACCTGGTCTTTAAAGCTGTAGAAAGGAATATGACGCTCCTCAAGCATGGCCCGGACCTGTTCGTCACGTTGGATGGCCCGGGGTTCATAGTCGTGATTGGTATACACTTCGGCGATGGCAAATTCCTCCAGGATTTGCGCCCATACCTCGCTGGGTTTGCCATATCGTACCAGTATGCTGCTGCCGAGTTGCTGAAGTTGTGTATCTAAATCCTGGAGACATTGATGCAAAAAACTCACCCGCGCGTCCTGTGGGTCATCCAGTTCATCCAGTATGTCTGTATCGAAGATAAAGAGGGGAAGAACCGGGAATTTACTTTTTAAGGCATGGTACAGTCCCGCGTTGTCCT
>JAAFHQ010000822.1 GCA_013298445.1 Chitinophagales bacterium
TCTATCCACCAGTGCAACAATTTAATTTCCGCCTCACTGAGTTGGTTTTTCTCCTTGGGGGGCATGTGTTTTTCATCCGATTTGGGCAACAACAGGCGGCGTATCATTTCACTATCCGCTACTTTACCAGCCAGGACAATTTCCCCATTCTTACCCCCTTTTTGAATAAAATCGGGACTGTCCAGCCGTAGTTTGCCCTTCTGTTTGGTGGAACCGTGACAGGACACACATTTTTCTTGCAACAAAGGGGCAACCACTGCCGCATAGGCATTGGCTTCGGGGAGGTTTTTGATTTGAGCAGGGGCCAGAACGGCAGGTGGTAGCCCCAACCAGGCGCGGTAAGGTTCGGGCAAGGCCTGAGTCAAATAGTCGCTGCCATGGGTCAAAGAGCCGCCCAAATGCCCGGCTACACTGACCAGGGTCACTAAAACCACCTGGAACAAAAATCCAAACTTGCGGTTGAGCCCCGATTTTTGCAGCAGGAGCAGCAAAGTGCCCCATACCGCTACCGCAATGCCCAGGTTGCGGTGTTGGTTCAAGGCCTGTAAATCGTATTCTCCAGTCAAAGACAAAAAGTAACCCGTCACACAGGAAAAAATGGCTGCGAGTGTACCCATCAACAAGGCGAAGGGCACTACAGCTTTTAAATGTTGAAAGCGTTGCCAACGGCCCAGCCAGGCAAAAAGCACCGCCAGGAGCAAAATGCCAATGGGCAGGTGAACCAATAAAGGGTGGAAACGACCGAGGAGATTAAGCATATTGAGTTGATGAGGTTGAGAAGGTTGAGGGAGGTTGAGAAGGTTGAGGCTGCCGCGAGCGACACTTCGACTTCGCTCAGTGACCGCTCGCGGTAGCCTCAACCTCCCTCAACCTTCTCAACCTCCCTCAACTTATTTTTTAACCAAATACCGTGATCGCAACAATTCCATCATGTGCACATTGATGGCCCATTGATCTGCCAGTGGTTGCTGCGTGTAGGGCACCGTAGGCAGGTACATGGGAGGGCCAAATTCGGTTAAGATGGTCATGGGCTGTTTTTGATTTACCTTCATTTCCACCACCTTATCCCACCAGGCCAGGTGGGCTTTGAGCGCATCCGCCCATTCAGGAGCTCGAGGATCGGTTACCTGAGGGCCTTCCTGGTGCCCCACGCGGGCATGGATATGATCGGTGCGGGAAAGGGCCATGGCTACGGTTTCTTTTTGATCCGCCAACAGCGATTCGTGCACCACACACCAATGTGAAATGTCGAGGGTAAGGCGCATGCCCGGGATTTTTTCCAGCAAGGCCCGGGTAATCGGGGCAGAGTAACAAATCCGCCCGCGATGGGTTTCGTGGTATACGGGCACCCCCGCGGCCTTACCCGCCGTGATGCTCAATTCAATGATGTTTTGCGCCTGATCCAGCGTGAAATAGTCTTTACCCGAATGGCAATTGATGTACAGGGGCTTGAGGTTTGAAGCATTTTTCAAAGCCTGGATGAATTGGGTGAAATGCTCCTTAAAGTCGCTACTCCCGGAACCCACTAAAAAGCCGTACTCCAAGCCATTTGCCTTGGTCGCTCTTTCGAGGGCAATCCGGTCTGTATCATTGGTGGGTGCCCACACCTCGATGCCATCGTACCCCGCTTTTTTGGCTTTGGCACAAAATTCATCCATAGTACCACTAAATCCCCAGTTGGTGGCCAGCATTTTAAGGGAAAAATCTGCCGGGACCTGAAAAGACAAAGGCGTTTCAGCTAGAGCTGAAAATTGATCAATCATGAGGCCCGCTCCAAGACTGAGGGATTGAGCGAGGAATTTGCGTCTATTGTGCATAAAAGAAGTTGAGAAGTTGAGGAGTTGAGGAGTTGAGAGTCGCTTGCGGTAGCCAAACTTCTCAACCTCTCAACTCCTCAACAGTTAAACTATTGCCCTAATCACTTCTCCCTCCACATCGGTCAACCGGAAAGATCGACCCTGGAAAGGGTAAGTGAATTTTTCGTGTTCAAAACCCAATTGATTAAGAACGGTAGCCTGAACATCAAAAACCGAAACCTTGCCACTAACCGGGCTAAAGCCAATTTCATCTGTTTGGCCATAAGTTACCCCTTTTTTGATGCCACCGCCGCACATCCAAACGGTGAAAGCATCGGCGTGGTGGTCGCGGCCCTTGAAGGGAAGTTCCAGGCCATTCCGGTTTTCTTGCATGGGGGTACGCCCAAATTCGGAGCCCCACACAATCAGCGTTTCATCCAGAAGCCCCCGTTGTTTGAGGTCGAGGATGAGTGCGCTAATGGGTTTGTCAATTTGGCGGCATTTATTGACCAAACCAATGTCTACCGAGCCGCCTGGATCGGTACCATGGGTATCCCAACCCCAATCGTAGAGTTGTACAAAACGCACCCCTTTTTCAACCAGTTTGCGGGCTAGCAGAACGTTGTTGGCAAAGGATTCCTTGCCGGGTTGGACCCCGTACATTTCTTTGATGTATTCCGGCTCATCGTTGATGTTCATCACCTCGGGAGCGGACACCTGCATGCGGTACGCCATTTCGTATTGGGCAATCCGCGACATTATCTCGGGATCCTGGAATTCTTCGTAAGTTTTTCGATTTACCTCGTTGATGGCGTCGATGGAGGCCTTGCGCAAATCGCGGTCGATGCCGTGCGGGTCTTGCAGGTACAACACGGGTTCACCCGCCGAGCGGCATTGTACACCCTGGTATACTGAGGGTAAAAATCCACTGCCCCAGACCGCTTTGCCCGCATCGGGGTTTTGCCCGCCGGAAGTCAGCACCACAAAGCCGGGCAAGTTGTTGTTTTCGGAACCCAAGCCATACGTCACCCAGGAACCCATGCTGGGACGCCCCAGGCGCGCACTTCCCGTTTGCATCATCAACTGCGCGGGAGCATGGTTGAACTGATCGGTATGCACCGCCTTGAGAAAGGAAACCTCATCGGCAAGCTCAGCAAAATGGGGCAAAATGTCAGCTACCCAGGCACCGGATTGACCTCTCTGTTGGAATTTGGATTGTGGACCCAGCATTTTGGGCACACCACGAATGAACGCAAAACGTTTGCCCGCCAGCAAGGACTCGGGGCACAATTGCCCGTCCAGTTTGGCCAAATCGGGTTTGAAGTCAAACATCTCCAATTGGGAAGGTGCCCCGGCCATGTGCAAATAAATCACCGCCTTGGCCTTGCCTGGAAAATGGGGGGGGCGGGGCATCATCGGGTTGTTGGGATCGTATTGCACGGGATTAATGCCAGTGCTACTTCCACCTGGAACACAAGAGCCCAGCAATTGACTCAAGGCTACGGCGCCCAGACCCATGCCACATTGTTTGAGGAACAAACG
>JAAFHQ010000823.1 GCA_013298445.1 Chitinophagales bacterium
CAAGAAATTCTCACCGGTTTGTTGTACATCGATCCGAATACTCAGGATTTGCACGATTTGATCGGTACGGTGGCTACTCCGCTGAATGAGTTGCTGGAGGAGGATTTGTGTCCGGGGAGTGCGGTGTTGGAGGAGATTAATCGGGGGTTGCGGTAGAATTGATAAATGATAATTTGTAAACTTTTTAACTCGCTCTTTCGATACCTAGCTTCGTTGAAAGATTTGGTAAAGCTTGACTTTATCGAATCTTTCAACGAAATTTGATTTTTCGTGGCATGAAAAATCAAATGAGATAAATATTTACAATGAACCTCTCTTCTATCCTGTTGATCTTGTATTTAGGGCTTGGAACCAGCTTATATTCACAAAAACGTACGCCTCTTTTACTTGTATCATACGAGTCCAAAGATCATCAAAAAATAACGGAATATTATAAAGAATTGGCTGCGTCGTTCAGCAGTGAACAAACCAAATGCTTAACTCGTGGAAGGGGTTCTTTTTGCTCGGAAGGAGTAATTCTTAATCAAATATATGCTTACAAAGGTCCATTTTATAAAAACACAGATAGTAACTATGCCCTTACAGCTGAAAATGATGGACAAGCGTTTGAAGGACTTATTTTATTCAATAATGGACTTTTTTTTAAAGGCTCTTTTGTCAAAACTGGGCGAGGAGTACCGACTAGACCTATTTTTGGGTTTTTGCTAATTGACTCCCAAACATATTATTATGGGAATGTGGATGGTGCTATTAATCAAACTGATGTAGAAAGATTCATACCAAATGGTATTGGAAGGATGTATCATAACAAATGTAATGGAGCTACCATATTGGAAGGAAACTGGGAAAATGGCGAAATTATTGGAAATGCCAAAATCACAAATTTACCCCTACAAAATATCACATTACTAGACCCCGCATTTTGTAATTCTCAAAAAAACGACTTAGTATTTCTTGAGGAATCAATCAAACAAAAGAAGGAAGAACTCAATGGGCTTTCATACCAAAAAGCCATAATTGAAAATGAAATCAAAGAAAAAAAAGCAACTTTAACCGAAGTCAGGAATGAAATTCAAAGTGCAAGAAATGAACTTTCATTGACTCAGCAGGATCAAAGATTTGCGGATATAGGGGCAATTAGAGAATTACTAAGACATTACCAATCTATTGGAGATTTGTTGGATAACTCAAATCTTAGACCATCACTTTCAGAGTTTCAAGCGTTATTTTATAGACAAGACTCTCAAATGAACACCGATTATGACGTAAATTTAAGACGTCATATACGCACGGTTGATTGGAGTAATTATAGTATGTCAAACTACTTCATTAGGGCTATGTCATTAAGTTCTTTTAGTAGTTTATGGTTCGGCAATCCAACGCCTAGATTTAATGCAAGAACCTTGGGGCTTAATACTAATTTTATAGTTGTCTCATTTTTTAACTCCCGAACTTTTGAAACATATAGTGTTTTTTTTTACAAGACCCAGGGAAATAGGTTTAAAATAATACAAGTTCAAATAATTTAACCATGAAAAATGCATTCTTGTTATTGTACTTTGTTTTAATTTATACTTCACCAGTTGTTTCGGGACAATGTAATGGTGACTGCAATAATGGTCAAGGGACAATGCGATATGCACAAGGCACCTATACCGGTCCTTGGAAAAACGGGAAATGGCATGGAGAAGGAACGGTGACGTACAATGATGGTTCTATCTATAAGGGTCCTTTTAGCGAAGGTGAATTTCATGGTTTCGGTACATTTAAACAAAATGATGGTTCGACTTATAAAGGAAATTGGGTGCGGGGTCAAAGACAAGGCAGCGGAACACAAACTTATTCAAATGATAATTCCCTTTATGAAGGAGAATGGTTCCAAAATCAAAGGAACGGCTATGGAATTTGGAAAACATCCTCTATTGAAAGATATAAGGGTTTTTGGAAAAATGATATTTTTGATGGCAAAGGTGAACATACCAATTCTAATGGTGAAATTTACGACGGAGAATTTAAAGAAAGTATACGAAGTGGCAAGGGAAAAATGACCTCACCAAACATAGGCGTTTATGAAGGCGATTGGTTAAATGGTCAACCTAATGGAGAAGGGACTTTAAAAACCCTTGATGGTTCGACCTACGTTGGGCAATTTAAAAATGGGCAAAGGTCAGGAGTCGGCAGAGAAATAAATAGCGATGGTTCTTCCTATGAAGGCCAATGGAGAAATGATACTTACCACGGTCAAGGAATACTGATTGAAAAAAACGGGGATACCCATGAAGGAAGTTTTGAAAACGGACACAGGCATGGGCTCATCAAGTCTTGCGAGCTTAACAAGCCCTTTTGTAAAGAGATGATTTGGGAGCTTGGGAAGCCAAAATATGATACCCTCAAAATTGTCCCAAAAAAATAAACGCATCAATTGCTTTAACATATTAAAATTCAACACTATGAAAAGGAGAAAATTTGTAAAACTAACAAGTGCTTCGATTTTAGGAGTGAACTTACCATTTATTGCTCATGCAAATCCACTGTTTGCTGAAAAAGCAATTCCTCTTTGGCTACTCGCAGGTTGGCGATACTTTAAAGGTGCTGTCGAGATCGTTTCTACTGTGAAAACAGCCATCGAGATAATAAATTTTTTTGGAGACGGAGATGATTGCAGGGATTGTAGAGATATAGATACCCGATTGAACCATCAAGGATATACCAGATATGACGACTCCAGAATTTCATATGCACCTCCCACACCGCTGCCGGATATGCCAAGTACATATGCCGCATTTACATATGCAAAGATAAATCCAAACGGAAAAGGAGGAAATACTCAAACATTTTTTGCTGCCAAAAATCACGAGAGGAAAGAGGTAGTTCAATTACTGCCAGAGACTGCAATTTATGCACTTTGCTGTGCTTTACAACTCTTAAAGAATCATTTTGATTTGTCAAATCCCAGCGATAGAAAAAAAATTCAAAGTATACTTTTGCCATCTAAAAAAGATGGGCATTCTACTGATTCTGATGGTTATGAATCAATTGTATTTACGACTTTTCATGGCACCATCAAGTTTGAGGGGAGCATGAAAAGAGAGGCAGAAAGTGGACAACCAAAAACCATCAATGGTACACTTCAAATATCCCCGAATTTTGACGAAAAGGACTCAAATCCTGTAAAAGAACTTGTATTTGCCAATAAAAACCTAGATTTCATCTTCAGAGCAAACAACTAATTTAAAATGGAACGACCAACATGGTTTTTATTACTTGGGTTGATTGGTTACTTTTCTTGTTCAAAATACGAGCAAGATAGCATATACCATATTAAAAATTTGCC
>JAAFHQ010000824.1 GCA_013298445.1 Chitinophagales bacterium
GATCTTGAGTACAATGCCCGATGGTAGAGACGCACGGCCGTGCGTCTTTCTAGTAAATTGATTTATCGCTTCAAAACCACCAATCCAATCCCCCCCAATATCGCCACTGAAGCCAAAACCAACCGCCAACTAACCGGCTCCCCCAAAAAAACAATCCCACCCAGAGCTGCAATCACTGGTACACTGAGTTGCAGAGTAGCTGCGTTACTCGTCTTTAGGGCTGGTAAAACCGTATACCAAAATATGTAACCCAAACCAGAAGTAATGCCCCCTGAAACCAAGGCATAAGCAACTCCAGCCGGATCAATTTCTACTTGTTTGTACAGCAAAAGGCTCAATACAATCGCCATCGGAGCGGCGCGTAAAAAATTACCTGCCGAAACTTTGGTTGGATCACCAGCACCCCTTCCCCGCAATGAATACACCCCCCAGGTGGCTCCTGCCAAACACATCAAAAAGGCTGAGTCGAGTGGGGGAGCAGTCAGCCCGGGCAAAACCAGGCCCACCAGTCCAGCGAGCGCCAGAATCGAACCGAGCCATTGTAAGGTTTTTAGCTTTTCGCCTTTCCACAGGCCGTAGCCGATCATCGTTGCCTGCACTGCACCAAACAGAATTAAAGCTCCAGTGCCAGCGGTGAGTTTTACGTAGGCAAAGGAGAAGGCTGCTGCGTAGGCAAATAGAGCCAGGGCCGAAAGCCAATTCCCCTGACCAGCTTGCTTCCGTTTGCGCAGGTTTGCAACCGCCCAAAGCACAATGGCTCCAGCGATGAGCCGAATGCTGGTGAAACTGGCCGGGTCGATATCGGTTTGTTTCAGGGCAATGCGGCAGAGCAAGGAGTTGCTGGCAAAGGCCAGGAGGGAGAGGATGGTAAGTAGGATGATTCGGGTGAGTGGCATAAAGGAGGTTTCCCAAGGTTAAAAAAGCAAAAGCGACAAGGGGTTTCACAGAGGACACAAAGGCAGCACAGAGGGCACAAAGATAGGACGTTGACCAGGTTCTCTTCCCAAAATGAGGGTTGGTAAAATAAAAACTAAAACTTGAGCGCATGACATTGTCAAAATCTCGCCTTTGTGTCCTCCGTGCTGCCTTTGTGTATTCTCTGTGTAAATCATGTCGCTTTGGGAAACTCCCTCTCAGCCTCCATAAACATTCAAATCCAAATAAGCATTGCGGAACTTCCCTTCAGGATCATATTGCTTCACCAACTTGATGAAATCCCCATACTTCGGATACCGTTCGTGCAATACCGCTGGAGCGATGGTGAACAATTTTCCCCAGTGTGGCCGCACCTGAAAAGGCGCAAGTTCTGCTTCAATCATCGGTAGGAGTTGGGTGACCTCCGGCGTATGTTGTTTCCAGGTGAAGTGAATCGCCACACAATCTCTTTGATAAGCCGGACTCATCCAAAAATCATCAGCTGCAATGCTGCGGATTTCACTGATCATCAATTGAGGATAAATCAAATCTCCTTTTTTCTCCAGGGCCAAAATGGCTTCTACTGCATTTTCGCGCGGCACAAAGTATTCCGACTGCAATTCTTTGCCGCTGCTGGGGGTGAAACCCATTTTGAAGTGAGGCAAACGTTCGTACCAGGGCCCGGGAACCCCCATTTGCTCGGTGCAGTTTTCGGCTGACAGGCTGGTAATGGGGTGCAAGTTTTTAGTTGCCGCTTTCGCCCCATAAAAATCAGCACCTAAATTTTTGGTTTCCGCATCCACTTTGCGTTTTACCCAAATTTGGCTGACCAGCTTTTTTTGCCAATCCGTAAACAAACTCACGCTGTAACCACTAGCCATGATGGCCTCAAAATTATCTTGCAGCGATTGTAAGGGCAAATCCTGGAAAAGATCCTGTCGCACTTGAAAAGTATCCTGCAAATCCAGGGTAACTTTGGTGACAATCCCCAAAGCACCCAAACCTACCACTGCGCCTGCGAATTCCGCTGGATTGTTTTTTCGGCTCAGGTTGATCAATCCCCCGGAAGGAGTAACCATTTCAATTGCGGATACCGCAGTGGCGAGGTTTCCATTGCTGACACCCGATCCGTGAGTAGCAGTAGCGCAGGCCCCGGCCACCGAAATATGCGGCAAGGAAGCCAGGTTGTGCAAGGCGTAGCCTTTTTGATCCAGTTCCTGCGCAAATTGCCCATAGCGGGCACCGGCCTCCACCGTTACCGTTTTGGCCTTTTCATCAATAGCGACGACTTGATTGAGATTGGCAGTGGAAATCTGGTTCAGCGGACTGTCGGCAATATCGTTGAAACAGTGGCAGGAGCCCAGGGCTTTTTGCTGACCCAGTTTTTTGACCAGTGCCTGCACTTCTTCAACCGTTTTGGGTTGGTGGAGATTTTGTGCTTTGTAGGTGTAATTCCCGGCCCAGTTTGTGCGCATCATTTTGGTTTTTGCTTTTGGTGTACAAGAACTAAGTGGCGATAACAAAGTTCCTGCCGCCGCGATGGAGGAGGTTTTAAGGAAGGTTTTCCGTTTCATGATTGGATCAATAGTGGTTGAAAAAGGTGTATGGACTGATTTTCTTTACGATTATAAGGAAAATCTTCGAGAACCGATTTTTTCAACCAAAATTAATCCCATGCTGGGTTAAGGAACGAGAAAAAATAACCTAGGCCAAATTTAGATTGCTTGACTCATTTACAAATTTAGAGCTAGGTTGGTGATTTTTCTTTGAACATCTTACGTTAAAGAGCTTTTCGAAAGTCTAAAACTTTCGAAAAGGCAGCTTAAATTTAAGATTTGAGCACCATTTGAGAGCCTCTTTTCGAAAGTTTCAGACTTTCGAAAAGTTCAAATACGCACCATTTGCTAAGATAAATCACGACCTTATTGCCTACTTTATTTAGGTCCAGTTCCTAACCTTCTTCCCCCCAATCCCAAACCACCATGATCCATTCCGTTTGGTTCGGGTCGAAATAAGAATGGATTTCCTTGAACCCAATTCTTTTGTGGGCATTGAGCGAGCGGGGGTTGTTGCGAGCGATTTCAGTAATCGCAAAATCGTATTTGGGACTATAAAACTCCTTATACGCAGCGTAGGCCTGATCCAGAATCCCCTGACCACGGTAGCCCTTGCCAACACACACTTGACCAACCACTAGATAATGGTATTCCGAGACTTTTTTACCCAGGTAATCCACCCGATCAAAGGTTTCAAACAAAGGAACTAGGATTGGGATATCATTCCTCGAAGCTGTGGTCATCGCCAGGAGGTAACCAATGACCTGATCGCCATCTTTGGCAATGAGGTGTTGCTCAATGTCGTTGAGCTGGGCAAGTTGTTCATAGCTGTGGTGAACGGTTACAAAACCTTGACTTTGAA
>JAAFHQ010000825.1 GCA_013298445.1 Chitinophagales bacterium
CAACCAGGTAATCAATCAGTCTTTCTGAAAAGTTGAGCTGGATTTTTTTCTTGGTAAAACCTTCCCGTTTGCCCAATTCCCGCAATTCTCTTCGTGCCAGCTCCCGGATGCCTTCTTTGCTCAGTTCATCAAAGACAACTAGGGAGTCGATCCGGTTGACAAACTCTGGACGAAAATGTTTCAGGATGGCTGAAAGGTAACGATTTTCTGCACTGGTGGTATCTGAAAAAGACACGTTCCGCCGTCCCGAAGCCCCCAGGTTGGAAGTCATGATGATGATGGTGTTTTTAAAATGGGTAACCCGCCCAAATCCATCCACCAGCATCCCGTCGTCGAGTACTGCCAACAAGGCATCAAAAATAGCCGGGTCGGCTTTTTCAATTTCATCTAGCAATAAAACCGAAAAAGGTTTTTCCCGCACTTCTTTGACCAATTGCCCTGGCTCCCGATCGGCACCAATCAGGCGGTCGATCTGAAAAGCGTGCTGGTATTCACTCATGTCGATTCGAATGAGCGGCGTTTTTTGTTGCCCTTTGCCAAAAAAGTATTCCGCCAGGGTTTTGGCGCAAGCGGTTTTACCAACCCCCGTTGGTCCTGCAAAAATTAAGGTAGCAATGGGGCGTTGGGGATTGTTGATACCTGCCTTGAAAATTTTGACCAGACTGCACAGTTGTTCTACGGCCCGAGGTTGACCAATGATGCGTTCGTTAAAAAACTGCAACAATTCGGCTTCTTCCCACTCCAGATTATCGTTCAGCAACAATTCAGGCAAGCCGGTTTGTTGGATAAAATGTTGGTTGACATCCTCCACGCTGATTTCCTCGGCGCGATTCAACCGGGTTTCAGCCAAACATTTCCCCAAAAACTTGATAGCCTTACCTGGGAAACTCTCATAAGGATAAAAGCGGGATAAGAGCCGATAGGAGAGATCCAAGGCTGGTTTGCCAATATTGATTTTATGGGTATGCTGGGCAAATTGAGCATATTTGCCCAGTACACTTTGCACTTCAAATTCACCCATTTCTTCCAGATGAACGAGGTGGAAAGCCTCCACAAAGCCCGGCATTAGGCGGCGCATGCTTTCCAGTTCCTGTGGCGTAGCCTCACCAATCATTTGGACCTTACCCTGGTTCAACACCGGGCGAAAAAAAGCAGCCACGCTGTCTTCTGGCCCCGATCCACCCGTCATCAGCAAGCGGACCATCGATACAATCCAAAGGATGCTGTTGGTGCTGGCGGCTTCATCGATCAATTCCTCACAAGTGGCTTGCCATTCCCCCAGGTATTTGGCACTATTCGTGATGCGTTGGGGCAAAATGCGCCAGAAGTTGATCTTTAACTTGGCACTTTTGGCCTTGTTGGTCATTTTGCGGATGGCTGCCTGGAGTACGGCACTTTTTCCTGACCCAGGATTGCCAATGATCAACACATTCGCCCGGGAACTGAGCACTTTGTCCACCACTTGTTCCACTATTGTTTCTCGCTCCCAAGCTACGTCCGGGGTTTGTCGATTCAACCTCCTGGTAGCTTTTAAGGGTGGATAAGCTTCGCCCAAGCGTGCCAGGGTGGTTTGTTGGTTGCGGAAGTTCCAATTGGATTTCCAATAATAATTGTTGCGCGGATTCACCCGTAGCTCTATGCTGGTTAAGCCGGGTGTCCCATAGCGCATCAATTTGTAAATTTCTTCTGGTGTGGAGCGATTCAAATTGCTGATGGCGACATAATCAGTCAGGGCCTCAAAATGCTCTGGAGAATAATAGGTAAAATGTTCCTGGAAAACAGGCAAATAACAGTGGTAAAAACCAGAATCTGATGGGCCAAATACTGCTGGAATGGGTACCAAAACATCCTTGGGCAAAGGATAAACACCACTGCTGTCGCGCAAAGAAGGGCGAAAAGAAATAGGGAATACCTTCAACTTTGGGTCAGTGATGCGGATATCGGGATAAGTCCCCGTTTTTTTATAGTCTCTCTGGAGTTGGTTCTGGAATTTCAACTTCAAGGTATCCACATTAGCGGCAATGGCCTGTTGTTCGGAGCCAACCAAAAGCCCCAGCACTGCTTGTTCGCTGATGGGGTAATAGAGAATCGGATAGTGGAGTCGCTCCATATTATGGGTTGTGGGGTTGAAGGAGGTTGAGAAGGTTGAGAAGGTTGAGGCTACTGCAAGCGACTTGGAAAATGTCCTTGTCAAATACGCTGCGGTAGCCTCAACCTTCTCAACCTTCTCAACTCCTCAACTTATTCTACATACAATACCAGCCCCTTCAAATATTCTCCTTCTGGATGAAATAAATTGACAGGGTGGTCCGGGCCTTGACTCAGTTGGTGCATCACGCGTACCTGGCGTCCTGCTTCCAGCGCCGCAGCCACAATGGTGTCGTAAAATAGCTGTTTGTTGACAACTTGAGAACAAGAAAAGGTAAAAAGTATACCTCCTGGTTTTATTTTTTCCATCGCCAGTGCATTCAGCCGTTTGTAGCCTTGCACCGCGTTGTGGCGTTTTTCGAGGTTTTTGGCAAAAGCCGGTGGATCCACCACCATCAAGTCGTAGGTATTGGGCGTTTTGCGCAAAAAATCTAGTACATCGGTGGTATAGGAACGATGGCGACTGTCGTCGAATCCGTTGAGGGCCACGTTTTTTTCGGTGAGTTCCATCGCTTTGGCAGAAACATCGACCGACTCCACGGAATGAGCACCTGCTTTCAGGGCATAAATGGAAAAACCACCCGTGTAACAAAAGGTATTGAGCACCGTTTTTCCACTAGCATATTCTGCCAGCAAGCGACGATTTTCGCGCTGATCGAGGAAAAAGCCCGTTTTTTGTCCGGTTTCCCAATCGATGGTAAACAGCGCACCGTATTCTTTGACGACGGTTTCGGCTCCAGTGCCGAACAAGTACCCATTTTGCATGCTCGCGGCGTATTCCTTGGGCAAACTCTCGGCACTTTTGTCAAATACCGCTTTGAGTTTCGTGCCATACACTTCTTGCAACGCCTTGGCTATCATCTCCCGGTCACGGTGCATGCCAATGGAATGGCACTGGATAACCGCCGCTTCCCCGTATACATCGATGACCAAACCCGGTAGTCCATCGCCTTCCCCGTGGATCAAACGGTAACAATTGAGCTGATCGCGATCGGTCAATTCAATGGCTTTGCGGTATTGGTAAGCCCGTTCGATTTTTTGGTTCCAAAAGTTTTGATCGATAGTAGCTGCTTCAAAACTCAACAAGCGTACACATATGCTGCCATCCTGATAATGGCCCATACCCAAGAGTTCCGATTTGTTGGAACGCACCTCTACCCATTCACCATCTTCAATGG
>JAAFHQ010000826.1 GCA_013298445.1 Chitinophagales bacterium
CGTACCCGCACTCAGGGCTTGTTGCAAAAAAGTCAATTTGGCGTTAAAAACTACGTCTTTCATTGCGGTAATGATTACAATGGGCAAAGATAGGGGTATTGGGTGAGGGATGCAAGAGGAGGGGAGTTGGTGATCAAATCGCTCATATCGACGTACTGGGTGATTTGATTTGTTCTGTGTCCTGGCAGTACTTGCAGAAGAAAATCGGGAAAATTGAGGGGACTACCCTGTATGAACTAGTCGATCTTGACTTTACCAGGGTCAACTAACTATGCGGTATATAACTCTGCTTCTATGGCGTTGATCCGATTGATAAGCTTTTCACTTAGTGATTCTGAAAAAGGGTTTGAATGATTGGGCTCGTTAATGACGTGGAATAAGTCAGATTTTCCGAAAACCGCTAATCCGATATTATATTGTTTGAAATAACCGATATTGTTCTTTGCAACCTTGATTTTGTTTTCAGGAAGGACAACGAATACGGTATGTGAAAAAGATTTGTATTTAAAAGCTTGCATACTTGCTCTTTTCCAGTTGCACAACTTTAACTCAAATGAGACAATGTTGATTTGAGCCTCTTCTTTGTTATAGACAACATAGTCGGGTCTACCCCATAGATTTTTACACTCCTTTATGTAAGATGACCCGAATTTAGTTAAGAGAAACTGCTCAAACCATTCAGACATTTCTTGTTCAGAGGTAAACATAGGTACTCAGGTTATAAGGGTTTTAAAAGAATTTATGGCATTTAGCCAATGTGGAAGATGGGATCCATCACTATTTGGGTCAAAAATAACCACAGATGTCAAAGAATCAAACGCTTCGATTGCTTCATTTATTGATTTTGCAACAGCTTGCATTCTATCTGACTGATTGACAGGAAGTAACTTCATTTGCTTATTGAAGATAGAAAAATAGTGTTTGTATAGCGGAGGCTTTGTGAAATGCCATTTAAACTCAGGTGCGAAAAATATATCTCTGTACTCTGTTCGCTCAAAATAGTAATCTAAATTAACGCCTCTTTCTCTCATTGCGTCAACAAAAGAGTAGTCGATCCATTGCAAAAGTCGGGAACTATAAACTCGAGCATTTGGAGAATTTATGTGACCCTTCTCTTCGTTTTTTTCAAACCGCTTGATCTTAAATGATCTTAAATTTTCATAACCACCCATAGCAATGGAGTCTGGCATTGCTATGCTATAAACAAAAGATTCGGTATTTGAGTACCCTACATGAACCTCAAGTTCATTTTGCTTTAAAAAGTGGATTATTTGCAAAGCGCCAAAAATATATCTAAAATCTTTTATTTGTTTGGTTGTGAATTCATTCTCGAAAATTAAATAAACCCCGCTTATTCCTTGATGCTTAGTTATCCAATTAAGTAGGTTGTCTCTGCTTTCATCGTTGATTACCATTGATTGTTTGACTATTACCGTAAGCAAAATAGCTTTGTCTAAAGAGCTTTTGATTGCGTAGTCAATGAAAGGCTCAACAAAACTGGCTTCCATTTTATCAAAATAATCGGTAGGAATCGTTTGATAATATCTTGTAGGGATGACAACATACTGAAATTCGTTTTCAACTTGAAAGTCAACACAAAATTGAGCTAACTGAGTACCAAAATTTGATAGGTCAGTTGTGTTGAATGGCGATGTAAAATTAGAAGGGGAGTAAGGATAACTAGATATTTTCTCATTCCTATTATCGAAAAGATATACCTGTGGATCAAGGAATCCTGATTGTCTTACTGAAGGGCTAAGTTGGGTTAATTTGGTCGCCTCCATATTCAAAGGAGAGAAAATTATCCCTTCTCCTATGCCTTTACTAAAGCTTTCGAAGTTCCAGTTATAGTTGGCACCAGTTTGATGATATACTTTCATTTTAAATGTATTTTTTTAAGAAGCTCTGAAAAGATTGATGTTTAGGAAACCTTTTATAAGGTTGGGCTTGAAGTGTATGCTTCGCTAACTCAGTCATAGCTGGGTGGAATTTAGTAGCCGTTTGGGATGCGTATTTCCCATTAGAAATATTGTTTATAATATTATCATTATTCTCTACCACACTAGGATCAAATGGGTGCACTCCCAAGTATAATTCCAGTGCGATAATTCCAAGGCAAAAGAAATCGGATCGAAGGCTTATTTCGCTCTTCTTGTTCGCTAGTTGCTCTGGAGAGGCGTATGCTGGGGTACATGGCCCCCAAACAGGAAATGAATGTGTAAGTGAAGTAGCGTCTAGTTTTCTAGCAATTCCTAGGTCAATCACCACAGGGGCCCCGTTGGGCTTGATTATTATGTTATCGGGCTTTAAATCTCGATGTACAATCTTCTTATCCCAAATAACTGAAAGACCATTTACTAATTGATGAAGCAACGTGAAAATGCTATTAACATTTTGAAATTGATTCATGACTTTCCTAAGTGGATTACCTTCTATGAACTCTTCCATAATCTCAAAATCATTCCCCATAACTAAAAAGTCATGTTGCTTAGGATAGTAATTTGATCTTATCATCTTTAGTATGTCCACTTCTCTTTTTATTCGCTCTAAACTGTCTGGATTGTCTACTTGTCCTTTTTTGATCACGACTTTTCCAAATAAAGAATGCCTTGCAGAGAAGACAGTTTTTTGATTACCCGAATCCATAGGGATAATATCTCTACATGCATCAAATAAACTTGCCATTGTAATTAGTGGTTTTACATGAATGATTGGTATCTATAACTGTGATAACTTGACTGTTCATTCATAGGTTCAGCATTGTGTCTAAAGATGAAAGTACTATGAATGAAGAATAAAAAAAATACCAAATATTTACAGGCGCAAACTATTTGTTTTTTTGCTTATTATAATCGATTAAATTCTATACGATTCCTAATTTCAAAGGCTTTACCCGGCAATCATTTCTGATATCACCACCCCCAGCTACACCCTTCACCCGCCTCAATAGCCATCCCAAATGACATCAAAACCATTAACTCTACCCTTCATATTTTTTTTATGTTCTAAGCAACGACCTCTTACCTCACCTCAACACCTGCTTCCACGTTTAGGCCATCACTATCCACGAAAAAAGCCTCAGAAATGTCTACATCCATTGATAGCAATAGCTCTAATTGGTCTATATGGAAAACAGTTTTATTGCATTTGGCACCACTAAGGTCGGCTCCTCTAAGGTCGGTACTACTAAGGTTGGCTTCCCCAAGGTCAGTACTGCTAAGGTTGGCTTTCCTAAGGTCGGTGCTGTTAAGGTTAGCTTCCCTAAGGTTGGCTCCGCTAAGGTAGGCTTCTCTGAGGCTGGCTTCCCTGAGGTTGGCTTC
>JAAFHQ010000827.1 GCA_013298445.1 Chitinophagales bacterium
CGTTCGGATGCCAGCAAAACCTTTACTGCTGCCGATTTCGCCGATACCAATGCGTTCATCAGTGCGCTGTTGTTGGAGCGTCGGATGGAGTTGTTGGGCGAAGGTTTGCGCTCTTTGGATTGTACCCGTTTGCTTTTGCCGATTCCTGGAAAAGCCAACGTAGCAACGATCCTGCCGACACAGCCTGATTACATTTGGCCAATTCCTCAAAGTGAATTGATTGTCAACAAAGCGTGCTTGCCAAACAATTAATTTGTTCTTATTTATTTCATACTAATCCGATTGGGGGGTTGAACTTTGTTCAGCCCCTTTTTTTTATGTTAAATTCAAAATCATCTACGTAAGTTAAACGACATTCGACCAAAATTCCATTTTTATCTATGAACAATCGTTCACTATCTTTGTTAAAAGCATTGCTACTGTAACACCTATTGATACATTTTTATTTTAGACATACTACTCTCAATCCCAAGTAGAGCCATTTTGTGCCTTAGCCGTCTTCAAGTTCAATTTTTAACATAAAACCAAATTTTTTCATGAAAAAACTCTCACTAGTTTTTGCACTCCTGTTATTGGGTAGTGCCGCGCTATGGGCGCAAAAAACCATCACTGGCAAAGTGACTGACGACAATGGAGAAGCGCTGATTGGTGCTTCTATTTTGGTCAAGGGTACCGTGAAAGGTACCATTACCGACATTGAAGGAAGTTTTACGCTGGCCATACCAGAAGGTTCCAACGTTTTACAAATCTCTTACACGGGTTTCAAAGCCCAAGAAGTTACACTTGGTGCCGAAACTACCCTCACCATCGTTATGCAGACTGACGCTATTGGCCTGGATGAAACTGTGGTCGTAGCTTATGGTACCCAAAGCAATCGTTTCAGGGTACAAAGCATTGGTACCGTGACTGCGGAAAACATCAAAAACGTACCATTATTGGGCCCACAACAACTTTTACAAGGCCAGGTAGCTGGGGTACAAATGACCAACATGTCGGGTGTATTGGGTTCCGCCGCTGCCATTCGGGTACGTGGCCCATCCTCAATCAACGCAGGGGGTAACCCATTGTTTGTGATTGATGGGGTTCCGCTCAACGACCGCGATTATTCGGCAGCACAGGGTGCTGGAGCTGGTTTGAACCCTTTAAATGACATCAACCCTAATGACATTGCTTCCATGACGGTGTTGAAAGATGCCGGAGCTACTGCAATTTATGGCTCACGGGGGGCCAACGGGGTCATTCTGATCACCACGAAGAAAGGAAAAGCGGGTACCAACACGGTTAACTTTGATTATTTCACGGGTACATCCGAGCCAACTTTTGTTTTGGACATGATGAATGCCCAGCAATATCGCGACTACCGCAAGGCCTATGCGAATGTGACTGTTCCTGGTGAAGGTGGTTTTGATTGGCCTGGTGCAGTACGCCAAACCGGGCGGATCAACAATTATACCCTAAACCTCTCGGGTGGTAACGACAAAACCCAATACTATCTTTCGGGTAGCTTTTTGAACCAAAGCAACTATGCTATTGGCAACGACCTGGATCGTATGAACGGTCGTTTGAACTTCAACCATACTTTTTCCGACAAATTCCGCTTTGGTGCAAATATCGGTATCTCCCGGATTGTCAATGACCGGATTGGTTCCGACAACAACACTTTTGCACCACTGACTTCAGCTTTCCTGCAATTGCCGACTGTACAGCCCTATGATGCGGCAGGCAACTATGTCAACACTGGTTTTATTACCAACGTATTGGCACTGGAAGCACTGGGTACCAACGAATTGGTAACCAATCGTACATATGCCAACACTTATTTCAAGTTGGACGTTCTACCAGGATTGTTTGTCCAGTCCGATTGGGGCATTGACATGGTAGACATTCAGGAAACCACTCGCCAGGCCAATGTCAACACCCCAGGTGGTTTGGCATCTAACCGTTTGAGTGACGACAACAAATGGCTGACTACCAACACCCTCAACCTGGATCGTCAGTTTGGTGACCTGGCTTTGGGCGCAGTAGCAGGTTTTAGCTTCGAGACAGCGCTGTTCGATTTTACTTATGTGGAAGGCCGGAACTTTTCTTCTGACGCCTTGCGCAACGTTTCCTCCGCAGCTACACCAACTTCTACCCAAAACAACCGCAGCCAGTGGGCATTGAACAGCCAGTTTGTACGGACCAACTTCCGTTACAAGGATCGCTACATCGTGGAAGGCTCGGTCAGACGTGATGGTTCATCCCGTTTTGGCTCTGAAAACCGCTACGGTACCTTCTGGGCTGTTTCTGGCGGCTGGGTCGTATCCGAAGAAAAATTCATGAAAGGGTTGGGCTTCCTCAACCAGCTGAAATTGACTGCTAGCTATGGTTTGAATGGTAACGACCGGATTGGTGATTTCCCATCATTGGGTCTGTTTGGTAGTGGTGTTGCATCCGACTATTCAGGAGGTGCGGGTTTGCGTCCTACCCAAATTGCCAACCCTGACTTAAAGTGGGAAACAACGACCCAGTTGGACCTGGGAATTTCGATTGCCATTTTGAACAACCGCGTTAGCCTGGATGTCAACTATTACCAGAAAAAAACCTCCGATCTGTTGCTGGATATTCCACTCCCCTTGTTGAATGGTTTTGCCAGCATTACCCGCAATGCGGGCGAGATGGAAAACCGGGGCGTAGACATCAACCTCAATACCGTCAACGTTAAGACCAAAAAATTTGAATGGAAAACCAACTTCAACATTGGCTTCCTGAAAAATGAGGTATTGAGCCTACCTGAAGCAACCAAAGATCTTGAGGGGCGCCAGTTCGTAGGAGGTACGCTGCAACGCGCTATCGTAGGCCATTCCATCAATACTTTCTTTATGGTGCCCTACAAAGGTATCAATCCAGACAATGGTAATGCAGAGTGGATTGCCCGTGATGGCAGCATCATCAATACCGTGAGTCCAAACGAGCGGCAAATTGTAGGTGACGCTATTCCTGATTTCACAGGTGGTTTCTCCAACACTTTTAACTACAATGGTTTTGATTTTAACGTGTTCTTCAACTTCACTTACGGCAACTCCATTTACCTGGGGGATTTGACCTTTACCGAAAACCCGATTGGTGGTTTCAACTATGCTCGTAGAGTGGCAGATTACTGGACTGAGAGCAACCGTGATGCAGCTTTCCCTGCCGCAACCAGCGCAACCCGGAACGTATTCAGCCAATCTTCTACCCTTCATCTTTTGGATGGTTCTTTCATTCGTTTGCGCAACATCTCTTTGGGCTATACGCTGAAAGGCAGCCAATTAAAAACCAAGGCATTCCAGAATGT
>JAAFHQ010000828.1 GCA_013298445.1 Chitinophagales bacterium
TAGCTACTAGCAAAGCCAGACTGGGTATCTCCGTAGAAACCATTGCAGCCAAAGACTTGCCAGCAGTACCAACCGGCTCGGTAGACCAGGCGCTGATTGGCAAAATTGCCGGAGCACAAATCAGCACGGTCAGCGGTAGCCCCGGGGCAGCCGTCAACATCCTGCTCCGTGGTATCAACTCCGTAAACCGGGGTACTACGCCGATGATTCTCGTCGACGGCTTACAAATGGCCGCCTCGGATTTGAACTCACTTGACTTGAACTCGATCGATCGCATCGAAGTTGTACAAGGTGCTGCATCTGCGTCAATTTATGGTGCTCAGGGTGCGAATGGCGTAATCCAGTTGTTTACTAAAAGAGGTAAAAGTGGGAAAGTGAGCATCGACTTTTCCTCGGGCATCACCAACAACACTTACCTCAACATTGGCGGATTGGCCAAATCCCAATTCCACGGATATGGCACCGACGCCAACAACAACGTAGTAAGCGGTAGCGGCGTGCCGCTAGCGATTGACCCTGCTACTGGCATCTACAATGCCAACCTGGTGTGGAACAGTACGGACCCCACCAACCTGACCAACAAGCCTTACAATGCCAACCTGAAGTACCATGATCACTTCAGCGAATTCTTCGTTCCAGCCAATACCTTCAACAACAGCGTATCCATTTCAGGTGGTGCCGACAAGATTGACTTCAGTGTATCTGGCTCCAACAACCGCCAATATTCCAACTTCATCAACAACGGGTACAACGACCGCAGCAACCTGACCCTCAACACGGGCGTAGAGCTGGCCAAAGGATTGCGTTTCCGCAATACAACCCAATTGGTACGCACCGAGAATACGGTAAATGGGGAGCAAAGTTTGGTGTATCCGGTCTTCAACAGCCGCGCTTTTGCCGATTATGGTGCCAAACTGCCCGATGGTTCTTACTCCGCTTATTTGGGCGATGCAGTGGGTGTAAACGGGGCAAACCCCTTTTATTACGAGCAATACCGTACCAAAAAAGACCTCAAAACAGACATCATTCAAAACTTCAACCTGAACTACAAATTTGCCAAATTTGTAGAATTGGATGCCAAGTACGGCATCAACTACCGCAAGGAAGACCTGGTCTGGAACATTGCCAACCAATCTGGTAATGCCAACTCCAATGAGGCTCAGTATTATGTTGGGGGCAACATCACTCCAGACAACACCGGGGGGATCGACAAGTATTTTTATACCAATTCTTTCCAAAACTTCCTGGCAACGGCTTACGTCCGTACCGATTTCCAGAAAGATTTTGGCATGAAAATTCCAATCACCACTTCCACCCAAATCACTTTTGACCACCGCAGACAAAAATACACCGAGTACGACGCTTCTTCGGCGGGATTGCCTTCCTATACGCCCTACACTGGCTCACAAGGAACTTCGTTCAAGGTGCTCACCGATTATGTTGAGCCATTCGTAACTTATGGTTTCCTGGTCAACCAAAAAATCGAATTTGACGACATCGCAGGTATTTCTGCCGGGGTACGGAGTGACTATTCTTCAGCCTTTGGGCAGGGCTCCAAGCCATTTACATTCCCCCGTGGAGACGCTTATTTGCGCTTGTCTTCGATGGATTTTTGGCAAAACAGCAATTTGACCAACATCATTCCTGAATTCAAATTGCGTGCTGCTTATGGCCAGGCGGGTATTCAACCACGGCCTTTTGACCGTTACGTTACCCTAGGTACCCGGACTTTGGGCGCTTCAAACGGTTTCTACTTCAACCCCGCTCAAAACAACCCAGAATTGGGCGTAGAAGTATCTAAAGAAACCGAGATCGGTACTGACATCACCTTCAATGTAGGTGGAGAAAGCAGCAACTGGCTCAATAGCCTGCGCCTTTCGGCTACTTATTGGAAACGGACCACCGACAACGCCATTTGGGATGTAAACGTAGCGCCTTCTGCTGGCTCAGGCTCCCTGAAAACCAACGCGTTCTCTTTGGGTTCTTCCGGCTTGCAGGCTTCTTTGAACACCAATGTTTTCCGCAGCAAAAAACTCAACTGGAACTTTACGCTCAACTTTACCAAACAAACTTCTCAAATCAATTCAGTAGTGGGCAACCAGGAAATTGTAGTGATTTCCAATGCGGGTAGCACCAACTACGTATTGAGAGGGGGCGAAAAAATTGGACAGTTGTACGGTTATTTTATGTTGCATAGTATCGACGAGAAAAAACCGGATGGAACTCCTTTCATTCCTGCTGACCAACAATCAAAGTACACCTTGGGCAGCAATGGTTGGGTCATCGACAAAGCCTCCAAATTCCCTTATGTAACCCCTGACAAGTACAGCTTTGGTGATCCAAACCCAAAATTCAACTTGTCCTTCATCAACGACATCACTTTTAGTGACTGGTTGACCTTCTCCTTCCAGATCGACTGGGTAAATGGCAATCACCTGTACAACCAAACCAAAGAATGGATGTATCGGGATGGTATCCACAGCGATTACGCACAACCCTTTACCATCGATGGTCAAACAGGTGCCTGGACGGCATTTTACCGTGGAGTTTACGCAGCAGTTTCCCGCAACGGCACCAAGAACTATTTCTACGAAGATGCCTCTTTTGCCCGCCTGCGGAACGTAGCACTAGCTGTAGATTTTGCTAAAGTGAGCAAATTGCCCGTTTTGAAAAGATTACAATTGGTTTTGTCTGGTCGCAACCTCGTTACGATTACCAAGTATACGGGGATGGATCCTGAAATTTCTTCAGGTTCGATCAACTCAGCATGGGACCGCGGTACTGACCACAGCACCCTGCCCAACTTCAAGTCATACCAGGCAACCCTCAATTTTGGATTCTAACTTTAAATCTTCTACGCAATGAAAAATAGCAAAATATTCATTTCCATGCTGGTGTTGTTGGGGCTTTCCGTTTCCTGCAAAAAGGAATTGGACATCCTGAATCCCAACCAACCCACTACTGGAAGTGCCAATTCTGAAGCGGGCATCATTGCCCTGGCTCAAGGTGGAGTCTATGTCAATGGCTTTCGCACGGTAAACTATGGCGGTTTCCAGGGTACCTTTTTTGGCGACCCTCTGGCTTACCACGACATCATGGGCGACATCGTTGCCTGTGAAGCAGCCAATCAACGGGTCAATGAAATTGGTTGCCCCAACTATGTCATCACCGACAATGGTACCAAGATCATCAACCCCAACTCGCCCAGCACCCAACCAGCGATGTTGCGTCAGGTCAACATCAACGCCAACGCCAGCGACAACCCACTTTATTACGAGTGGGCTTATATGTATGGCCTGAATACCGCGTGCAA
>JAAFHQ010000083.1 GCA_013298445.1 Chitinophagales bacterium
TAATCAGTGTGCGAAAATGGGACCACCTGGCGGAGTGCGCCAGGTGGCTTTTTTGTTTTTAGTAAAACCGATAAAAAAAAATAGGATGCAGGCACACAAAGCACCTGCATCCATTTTTCAAAGCCGAAGGCTTTATATCAAAACCCGATTAATAGCAAGGGTTCTGCTTCAAGTTTTTGTTAGCATCTATCTGCTGACGTGGGATTGGCCACAACTGCTTACAATCTGCAGAAGCTGGCTTCCACTGACGGGCAGCATTGTACTTGCCAAAACGGATCAAGTCTGAACGGCGCCATGCTTCGAAGAACATTTCGCGGCCACGCTCAGCCAAAAGGTTATCAGCAGTCAATGAAGCGAATGCTGGTTGACCTGCACGAGCACGGATTTGGTTAACCAAAGCCAATGCAGTTGCATCACCAGCGCTCTTGCGCCACAGCGCCTCAGCTTTAACCAGCAAGATGTCCGCATAGCGGAAAATCTGAAAGTCAGTGCTAAGGTTAGGTGTAGCACCCTGTGGGAATTCAAACTTACCTACCCGTACACCCGCTTGGCGCTGGCAGTTAGGGAAGTGAGCGTTGATCTCAGGTGTAAAGATTACGTTTGGTCCGTCTGGGTCATCAGCAGAACCATCAGAAGAAGGTGTAACACCATCCGCTTTGTACTGCTGACCAGCCAAGAAGTTACCACGGATTTTTTGGTTGCCAGATACCCCTTTACGCTTATCGCTATTGTCGTAAGAGTTGTAGAACTCAGCCAATGAGCAGTAACCGTTCCAAGGCTGTTCGCGCAGGCTGAAAGTTTCCTGGCTCACATAGTGCAAAGTCATCTGTGGCAGGTTGAAACCCTGTGCGTTTACCTGATCGTAAGGAATCACAAAGATGCTTTCTTTAGAACCAGCGTTGTTGCTGTTGAAGTTGCTGAAATAATCTGCTTCCAGAGAATATTTTCCAGAATTGATCACTTCATCCGCAGCAGCTAACGCTTTATCCCACTCTGCAGTACCTTTGTACACTTGTGCATTCAGGTACAACTTGGCTTGAATTGCTCTACCTACATAGTAGTTGATACGGGCATAAGTAGAAGCATTCACTTCTTTACTCAAGCTAGGTACACTTTCGTTCAATTCTTTTTCGATGAAAGCATACACCTGTGCACGGGTAGCGTTGGTAGGTGCAAAACCTGGCTCAACGTCAAATCTGTCTACGATTGGAACGTTACCATAACTATCGACCAACCACAGGTACCACAAGGCACGCAGGGTTCTCAACTCAGAAATAAAAGGAGTTGCCAACGCTGGGTCAACGGCACCTTTATTGATCAGATCCTGGAATTGGAAGATCAAACGGTTACAAGTGTTAACCCCACCAAACAAGAAGTTCCAAGCATTTCTGATTGGCTCATCCTGGGCATTGAACTCTGCACGGTGAGCATTCAACCAAATACCGCCGTCGAACCAGTCACCACCACGCTGAGGAATCATGATTTCGTCGGAAGATACTTCCTGCAAAGACATGTAACTACCGTGGTTTTGGAACCCGTAAAGGTTGGTATAAGCTGCGCCCAACGCCGCGATAAATTCTTCATCGTTTTTGAAGAACTCATCCGCCTTCACCTGATCATACAGCTTCTCTTCAAGATCTGAGCAGGATTGGTTGAACGCTATCACGAAAAGGCCCGCTAATAAAGCCTTAAACCAATATTTTTTCATGATTGCAATTGATTTTAATTGAATTGATTTGAGCAATTTTTGATCGCTCTTTGACACTGAATTAGAAACCTACGTTTACACCAAACGTAACCGTTCTCACCATATAGTAAGTGTTACGACGGTCGATACCAGGAGACAAAATGGCGTTAGCACCACTCTGCTCGCTATCAGCCAAGCGCAATTCTGGATCAGAACCGCTATACTTGGTCAATACAAACAGGTTTTGACCAGCCACATAAGCACGAAGCTTATTGAAGCTGCTGCCAGGCTTCAATTTGAAATTGTAACCCAAAGTAGCGTTGTCCAACTTCAAGAAAGAAGCTTTTTCAACCTGGTAGCTAGAGAACTTGGCACCATCAGTCAACTTAGTATTGTAATAATCATCCGTTTTAACGCGGTTCCAAGTCAAGGTGTTCAAGGTTTCATAGAAAATCCGGTAAGAGTTGATCATGTCATGACCAAATACACCACGGAAGAAGACGCTCAGGTCAAAGTTACCCATGGTAAAGCTGTTGCTAAAGCCCAACTCCATGTTTGGCAAACCGTTACCAATTTTAGTTTCGTCATCACGTGTAATTTTACCATCACCATTCAAATCTTTGAATTTCCAGGTACCATTGTCGTTAACACCATCGTAGATTGGTCCCCAGAAGTCGCCAATGTTTCCACCTTCAGCGGCGCGAATCATTGGTGTACCGTTCAAACCAGGAGAACCTACGTTGGCCAGGAACAATTCTTTACCAAAAGAGAAATCACCCTTAGACAAAGAAACCAGTTTATTCGACAGGTAGAACGTTGGAGTCAACCCAAGGTTGTAAGTGAAGTTTTGCTTCTTGATTACGTTGTAGTTCAGGGCCAATTCCAAACCAGTGTTCTGCATCTCACCCAAGTTTACCCAAGTAGTTGGGAAAAGGTTTGGTGGAACAGGTACTGCAACTTCGGCCAAAAGGTCACTAGTGGTACGGTTGAAGAAGTCAATCGAACCGTTCAAGCGGTAGTTCATGAAAGAGAAGTCCAAACCGATGTTCAACTCAGCCTGACGCTCCCACTGCAAGTCTGGGTTAGCATTGGATACCGGGCCGTAGCTGGGTACAAATGCACCGTTGTAGAAGAAACGTCCCTGTGGGCCAAATCGCTGCAAGGACAAGAAGCTGGAGCCAGGCAAGTTACCGGCAACACCGTAGCTCACGCGCAGTTTCAAGGCATCAGCAAAATCCAGACCCATCGCTTTCACGAGGTCAGCTCCAAGACCAAAGGCAGGGAACACTGCATATTTGTTGCCTTCACCAAAACGAGAGTTACCTTCACGACGAACACTCACCATAAAGTTGTAAGTATCGTTGAAGCTCAGGTTCAAACGAGCGAAACCAGCAACTCCTTCAAAACCGTTGCGGTAAGATCCAGCAGAACTTTCACCCGTAGAATAAGACAAAGCATTCCCCAGGTTGTTGTAGCCAAATACGTCGGTCAAGAAATTGAATGCACTAGATCCACTCCCTTGGTAATCAGCGCTCTGGTATTCGTAACCAGCCAAAATACGGAAATCAAGCTTGCCAAATTCTTTAGCATAAGTAGCCGTGAATGTAGCCTGTTGAGTAGTTTGCTGGCCATAGTTGCGAGAAGCAACCCCTTTGCGGTCAGCACCCTGACCAAACAAAGACTGACGGCTGATGTACTGACCATTGAACTGGTTGTCGCGTTGACGAGAATAGAAACCAGAAATAGTCAAATTTTTAGCCAGATCAAAATCAACTTGCAAACTACCCAGGAAGTTGTTCAGTTCACCTTCGTTGGTGTTCTGCTCAAGGATTGCTACTGGATTGAAGTAGTCAAACAACAATTCCTGGTAGTAACCACCATACCGTGCATTAGCCGCAGCATCCGATTTGATCGGTGCAGTTGGGTTGTACAACAAAGCATAACGCGCTGCGTCATTAAAGCCGTAGTTTGCCTTGGTGTTGGTGATCGACAAATTCGCCGACATGCGCAGGCGATCATTCAGTGCTTTTTGGGTAATCGTAATCCGACCATTCAAAGACTCACGACCAGTAGTACGCAGTACACCTTCGTTGTCGCGGTAGTTGAAAGATACCCGGTAGTTGCCATCCCGTGTACCACCACCCATCGACAAGTTGTGGGTTTGGCCTACGGCATTTTGAGAAATCGCATCCACCCAATCAGTGCTGGCACCACGGTCAGCGTAAGTACTCTTTACACTGGCAGGAATGTTCAAGGATGGAATTTCGCGCCATTCATCCGCAGTCATCACTGGCAATGAACGCATTCTGCTTCCAGAGCTTAAAAAGCCGTTGTAATCTACTGTGAATTTACCAGCCTGGCCTTTTTTGGTCGTTACCAAAAGAACACCAGCCGCACCACGAGTACCATAGATCGCTGCCGCAGAGGCATCTTTCAGTACAGTGATGTTTTCGATGTCGTTAGGGTCAACGTTGTCCAAAGACCCGCCAATGATCCCATCGATTACGATGAGTGGTGAGCTGTTGGCACCAAGTGAAGACAAACCGCGCAAACGAATGGCGAAGCCTTCGTTGGGGTTACCACCCGGACGGGAAATCGACAGACCCGCAACCTTACCTTGTAGCAACTGCGCTGCACTGGTTACGTTACCGCCGTTAAAATCTTTAGCTTTTACACTCACGATTGCACTGGTTACTTCACGGGCTTTCGCCGTACCATAACCTGTTACCACCACTTCGTCCAGCAATTGGCCAGCAGCAAGGGTAATGTCCAAGGTAGATGCACTACCAATGGTTACTCTTTGAGTAGTATAACCTGTGTAAGAGATTTCCAGTTCGGTTGCACCTGCTGGAACCTCCAAGGTATAAGACCCATCGAAATCGGTAACTGTACCTGTGCTGGTACCTACTACGAGGATGTTGGCACCGATGAGCGCTTCGCCGTTGCTTTTATCCGTAATTTTACCGGAAAGCGTACGCTGGGCGAAAGCGAAGTTGCACAAAAGAAATGCAACTGCCGCGAGAAGCCACCTCGAGCAATAGCCGACTCTAAGTTTCATACATTATTAGTGTTTTGTTAAAAAAATTGTGCTTACATCAAAAATCGCCTTCCTTTCAGAAGGCTTGTGTATAGGAAACCCACTTCACAGTAGGGATTCTTTCACTGCAAATGATTAATAACCATTATCTCTTTTCGTATTTTAACTGCGCTTATTTGCTGGGATAGGTTTTTTCCCGAACTTGGTGTGTGCATTACACTAATTGACCGGGCGTAAAAGTCTAAAATAAGTATGAAAAAACCAAGAATAGGCAAAAAGATTTTCGGGATATTTTGTTTTACCAAATTATATTGTGAATCGAAATAAGGGTAACAGGTTCCAGGGCTTAAGGGCTCTAAAGTTTCTAGGTTCTTAGGTTCCAAGGATTTAATCTGGTCCCTTTGGATTTTGCACTGGAACCCTGGAACTTTGGAACCTGGACCCTCGGAACCCATATTTAAACCTGACTGTATGAAACCTATTGCCTTTGTTGTTTTTGCCCTATTGTATTCTGGATGTTTCAGCAATGTTAAAGGACAAGGAAATGACTTAATTTTTCTCAATGGCCAAACCCATGTAGACATTCCATTTGAATACGAGAACAATTTCATCATCATCAAAGTCATGTTCAATGACATCTTTCCGCTTAAATTCATCTTTGATACTGGGGCAGAAAACACCATTCTGACCAAGCGTGAGATCACCGATTTGTTTCAAATCGATTACCAAAAACGTTTTACCATTTACGGTTCGGATTTGAGCCAAACCCTTTACGCCTATCTGGTGAGGGGTATTTCTTTCCGTATCGGCGACATGCGGGCCAGTCAACGTTCTATTTTGGTATTGGAAGAGGATTATTTTCAGTTCGACGAGTTCTCCGGGATTGACATCCACGGCATCCTGGGTGCCGATTTTTTCCGGCGCTTTATTGTCAAAATCAATTATTACAAACAGGTCATCACCCTTTACGACCCGGCAGTTTTTCAGTTGCCCAAAGGACATTTCACTGAATTTCCACTGGAAATGCACCGCAGCAAACCTTATTTGATTGCCCCGGTCAAGTTGGGCAACGACACCACCATTCAAACCAAATTATTGATGGATACGGGTGCCAGTATTGCGCTGTTGTTGTACACAGATACCCACGAAGGGCTTAAAGTGCCTGAAAAAGTAATCCGTAGCGTTTTAGGGAGGGGTTTGGGTGGCGTCATCTATGGCTACTTGGGCAGGGTCAAAAGTTTGAAATTTTCTGAACACCAATTCAATGATGTGCTTACCAATTTTCAAGAGATTCCCCAGGTTGAAGACAGTACTTACATGAACGAACGCAACGGGATAATTGGGAACCAACTGCTGGATCGTTTCACGCTCATTATCGATTACATCCACAATCGTGTTTTTGTACAGCCGAACCCCTATTTCAAGAAAAAATTTGAATTTGACCGCAGTGGGCTATTCATCACCGCTTCCGGGGCGGGGCTTTCCAAGTTTATCGTTTTCGATATCGTGCCTTCCAGCCCAGCAGCTAAAGCGGGTATCGTTTCTGGTGATGAAATCAAATCCGTCAATGGTGTACCTGCTTCTTTTTTCAAACTCCAGGATTTGATGTACAAATTCAGAGGGAAAGTGGGCAAAAAGATAAATATGGTCATCCTGCGCAACGGCGAACGCATTAAAATGGAAATGAAGTTGGAAGACCTGATTTAGTTTGGCTTTTTATTTTGCAATGTCATACAAAGCTTTATCTTTGCACCCAATTTCTTAAAAAAGCAATAAAAATTCATTCATCATGTTTGCAATCGTAACGATAGCTGGTCAACAATTCAAAGTTGAGGAAGGGCAGGAGCTCTTCGTCCACCAGCTCGACGCAAATGCAGGCGACGGAGTTTCTTTCGATCAAGTTCAATTGATTGAAAAAAACGGCGCCGTGCAAATTGGCAAGCCTTTTGTTGGCAATGCCTCGGTCAGTGCAACGGTTATCGGCCACCAAAAAGGTGATAAAGTGGTCGTATTCAAAAAGAAAAGACGTAAAGGCTACCGCGTGAAAAACGGTCACCGTCAGTCTTTCACCAAAATCAAAATTGACAGCATCGCTGGTTAAACCAAACTAAAAAGCAATTAGTCATGGCACATAAAAAAGGCGTCGGTAGTTCCGACAACGGCCGGGACAGTAAAAGTAAGCGCCTCGGCGTAAAATTGTTCGGCGGCCAGTATGCTAAGGCAGGAAACATCCTCGTTCGTCAGCGTGGCACCAAATTCCACCCAGGCGAAAATGTATACATGGGCAAAGACTTTACCCTGCATGCACAAATCACGGGTACTGTAGCATTTTCCAAGTCTAAGCAAGACCGTACCTACGTTAGCATCCTTCCTCTGGAAACTGCAATTGTAGCTAAGTCTGCACCAGTAGTTGTGGAGGAAGTTGCCGAAGTGATCGCCAAACCAGCTGCTAAAAAATCATCTTCTATCACCCTGCCTAGCGGCAAAAAGGTGAAGCAGGATGATCTGAAACTGGTTGAAGGCATCGGTCCAAAAATCGAAGAGTTGATGCACGCTGCAGGAATTACTACCTGGGCGGAATTGGCAGCTGCTCCAATCGAAAAACTGGAAGCCATTCTGGATGAGGCTGGTCCTCGTTTCCGCATCCACGATCCTGCTACCTGGGGCAAACAAGCCGCAATGGCTGATGCTAGCCAGTGGGAAGAACTGGAAACCTATCAGGACGAACTGAAAGGTGGCCGGGAAGATTAATCAATCTTCCACCCTGTATGTTTAGTTTTCATAGCTTTATATTTTGGGCCCTGCTTCTTCTTTCTAGGAGCAGGGCTTTTTCTGTGTCTCCGACACAGAATCCCACGGCTAAAGCCATGGGTTGGGGATTTGGGGTGGCCTCCCACGGATAAATCCGTGGGTTGGCAGGATAATCCTGAGGGAATGGAAGCCAACACACTTTCACACTCACACTTTCACACTCACACCCTTTCTTGGTGGCCTCCCACGGATAAATCCATGGGTTGGCGGGTGTCCTTAGGAAATGGAAGGCCATGCATGGTTGGGGCTGCCCTAGGTAGGCTGCCCAAGATTCCTAAATTCCTTTTGCCATTTCGAGTTCCAGGGATTGAACGAAGCGCAGGCCTGCGGCAGGATTGGTAGCCAACGGAACATTGTGCACATCGCACAAACGCATCAACATACTTACGTCCACTTCGTGGGGGTGTTTGCCCAGGGGGTCGCGAAAGAAAATGATCATGTCCACTTTCCCTTCCACCATGCGGCTGGCAATTTGGGCATCGCCTCCCAGGGGGCCACTGAGCATGCGCTCAATTTCCAAGCCGGCCTTTTCCAGGTAGGACCCAGTGGTACCGGTGGCGATGAGGTGAATGTCGTGTTCTTTAAAAAAATCGATGTGGTCGCGAACAAAACCTACCATATCTACCTTTTTGCTATCGTGTGCGATCAGTGCAATGGTCATTTTTTGCAATTTTTTAGGGGCTAAAATAGATTAAGTAATCCGCGGCGTAAACTTTTTGCCACCTTAAATTGTAAGAGATACCAGAAAACTTGTCTGGCATGTTTGGTTTGCACAAACAATTACTAATATTACACCACGTGGGCAATTATACACCACGCAGGGTGTATAACTACTACCTTTGCCTGGAAATAAATGGATGAATATAACGTTTGCAAACCACAACTTTGTTTTACCATCTTTATTTCATAAATCAAACGTAACTATGAAAAAGTTCTGCTCGATTATTGCAGCCCTTTCCATGGCTTTAGCACTTGCTTTGCCACTGAATGCCCAAATTCAAACACCTGCAGCCAGTCCAACTGCTGAGGTCAAAACCAAAGTTGGTCTTACCGATGTAACTTTGTTGTACTCTCGCCCAAGTATCAAAGGCCGGATTATTTTTGGTACCGACAAAAACGCTGTCGTACCTTTTGGAACCATGTGGAGAACTGGTGCAAACTCTGCCACCAAGATTTCATTTGGCGATGATGTAACCATTGGTGGAACGGCAGTGAAAAAAGGCGATTATGCCCTCTTCTCTACTCCAGGAGCCAGCGAGTGGAAGGTGATGTTATTTACTTACGACACACCTAATTCAGGTGGTTATGGCGACAAAACTGCCGCAGCAACCTGGACCTTGAAGCCACAAAAAGTTGCTGAAAAAGTTGAAACCTTCACCATCGACATCAATGACCAAACGATGGACAAGGCCAGCATCAACATCATTTGGGAAAACACCAAGGTAAGCATGCCATTGAGTGTAGACGTAGAAGGTAAGGTAAAAGCCAGCATTGACCGCACATTGGGTGGTCCTTCTGCCAACGATTATTACACCGCAGGTGCCTACTACCACGATACCAAAAAAGACCTGACTAAGGCCTTGGAATGGGTTCAAAAGGCTAACGCCATGTCTCCACAGTTCTGGACTTTGCGCAAAGAGTCTTTGATCCTTGCTGATCTGGGTCGCAAAAAAGAAGCCATCGATGTGGCCATGAAATCTCTGGCTGCGGCTAAAAAAGAAAACAACCAGGATTACGTGCGCATGAATGAAACTTCGATTGCGGAGTGGAAGAAGTAAGAAAAAAGTGATGAGTGATAAATGATGAGTCATCCCGAATTTTTGGGATGACAAACCGCGGATGCGGTTGAATTTATCATAGCCCCGGTCGTCCGGGGTCATTTTGGTAGCACAAGGTTTCGCAACCGCGGATGCGGTTGAACTTTTTGCTCAATTGAGTTCAACCACTGCCGTGGTTGCCACCAATTTGACCCAACTATTTACCCCGGACGACCGGGGCTATGATAAATTCAATCGCTCCGCGATTAGGTTTATGCCCGATTTTGACTTTTCAAAAATTCGGGATGACTCATGTTTATCATTCAAAATTTTCGCTTAAAAACATACCCCAATTCCCTTCTCAGCTTTTTATTGCTCACCACTTTATAACGAGGCGTGTCATCCGGCAAAAAGGTGGGTGGTTCAAAACCTTCCAAAATAGCTTGAGCGGTGTAATAATCGGCCTTGCGCGGATGGTCATCGGCGCATACATTGTACAATTTGCCCCAGGCCGCCTGCTTAATCAGCGCTTCAATCACTCCAATACAATCATCGAGGTGAACTAAATTGACCGGAGCATTGCCTTCGGGAACATCGCGTTTGCCTGCAAAAAAGCGGCCTGCTTTGCGATCGCCCCCCACCAAACCCGACATGCGCAGGATGGTCGAGCTTTCATTGGGGTAATTGGTTTTGATGATTTTTTCAGCTTGAATCAAGGCTCTCGCCGAGGCTGTATCGGGCTTTAATTCCGAATCTTCCGTCACTTCAGCATTCACATCGCCATAAACGCTAGTGGAACCTACGAACAGAATTTTTGCAACGCCACGTTGCTGGGCCAATTCCACAATTGCCCGAATTTGGGTAGGATACCAAACTTCTACATCGGGCCTGCGCCGGGAGGGAGGGATATTGAGAATTATCAAATCTGTGTCAAAAAATGCAGGATCGCTGAGCTCGAGCTCGCCTTGATCTACCTGGAGTAAAGTAGGATTTAGCCCTTCAGCGCGTAATAAATCGAGCTTTTCAGGTGTCGTAGTCGAGGTTTTAACGGTATAACCCAGCTTCTGTAAGTGTTTGGCCAATGGCCAGCCCAACCAGCCTGCTCCCAAAATCGAAATCTTTTCTACAACATTCAAAGTCATGGCAAATTTTTGATTTGACAATTCAATTCAAAATTCATATCTTAGAAATCTCAAACCACCCCAATGTAAATCGGGGGATCAGTCAACAACAAAAAAGAAACGCTTATGCATCCAAAGCAACCCTACAAGCCAATTAGTTGCGACTTTTACGATGAACTGGAGGCATACGCCACGCAACAAAAAATTGTAGTGGTAGAATTTGAAACGCCCGAGGGCAACATGCGCCAGTGCGAGGTCCGCATCGTCAATCTCGAAACCCGCAACAAAGAAGAATTTGTCACCCTGGACAATGGCCTGGAAATCCGCCTGGATTACGTGCACGGAGTCAACGGTCGGCTTATGCCTGATCACTGTTGACGTTCAAAGCAACCTGGATCGGGCTTTTGCGCGTTGCGTGTCACATTTTCAATGTCGGTCGTAATGGCGCGTGGAGTCGTGATCGGTTTGCCGTAATCCAACGCAATTGACAAACTATCCAATCGATAATCATCTTTATTCGGATCCTTAAAGACCTTATCTCCCGATTTGCCATTGATACAAGGATTACATATCTCGCCCAAAAAGTTGACAAATTGACCACGGGCAATTAAATCTTGAACCTTTACTACACAATTTTCGAATTTCACATTGAATATCCCGGTCGTCTGGCCCTGGGAGGCGTCGCTTAATTCCATTTCGTCGCGGTCTGAGCCGTAAATGACGCAGTTGCGGAAACTCGCGTTGAGGCGGTATACGTTGGCCACACTACAATCCTCTTTGTAGCAGCGGAAATTGTTCATGCCCAAAGCCGAGGCCCTAATGCCGTAGCTCACCATGGTACAATAGGTAAAGTTGTAATCACCGCCGTGGCGCAGGGTCACGGAAGTCACCTGGTTGTTGTAGAACAGGCAATTTTCAGCGGTCACCGTACTATGAATGGCCAAGAGGCCACTACCTGCAGTATTGTAAAAGCGGGAATTGCGGATGGTCAGCTGCGCCGAAGAATCCACATAAACCCCGATGTTGGAGTTTTTGATGGTGGCGTATTCAATCACATTGCCCCGGCTACCGCGCCCGATGAAGATGCCATTCCACTGCCCAGCATCGTCTTGAAAGGATTCTTCGAGGCGGTCGCCCTGGATGATCACCGGTTTTTCTTTGCTGCCTTTTACATTCAAACGCCCGTTGCGCAGCACGTAGATGAGGCCGTCGTTGTAAATGTCGAACAGGTCATTTTTGGCCACACCCCCGTGTACATAGATTCGGGTACCCTCGGGAATGTTCAGTGTACAGCTATCGATAAAAATGGCTCCGTAAAACACGTAGGGTTTGGGATCGTTAAAGGTGATCTCGGAATTGCGGCAAGAAAGCACCACGGGCTTGCCGCCATTAAAGCGGCTGGGGAAATAATTGGCGTTTTGCCCCCAGGCTTCCAGGGTTACTTCCTGCACATTGCCATTGGTTTCAAAAACCACTTTTTCATCCACAATAAAGGGGCTCACCGACAAAGGGTCGTTGGGATCAATGGTCACCGTGGCAAAGAGGTAAATACTGTCATTGGCATAAATTTCCACGTCCTGAAACTCGCGTCCGGGAATGCCATCCACGTTCAGGGTAAACTTCGATTTGTCGCGGTTGAGCAAAAATATTTTGGAGACCCGAATGGGTTGGTCGTTGTTGTTGATGATTTTGATGTAGCGCACCGCCGATCCACGCCGGGTAAAAACCGTATCAAAACGCAGGGTGTCCGTAGAAAAAGCCAGCTTGGCATTGGCATCGGTGGTGAAGCTTTCGTCGTCGTTGCAGGAACCAAG
>JAAFHQ010000829.1 GCA_013298445.1 Chitinophagales bacterium
TCACCTATGCCGATGTAGAGCAAGCCATAGTCGGGGTCCCCTTTTTTAGCACCTGGGTTAAAAGCTATTTCTTGCACCCCGTGAATACCCGTCACCACGTTGACGCGGAACAGGGTACGACTGCTAGTAGGTGTAAAGGTTTTGGCATTGGGGTCTTTGATAGTCCATTCGGTGATTACCCACTGCAAGGTAACTTTGATGGAATCGGGATAGGCAAAATCAGCAACTGCTGTGCCCGGTGGTTCGGTATGGGTGGTGTAAAACAGGCCGTTTTGGTAAAATTCAGGGTGGAAAGCAAAGCTGCCAAAACCAGTGCCCATCCCTGGATCGAAAATAAACTTGGGGCGTTCCTTTTTCATCTCCAGCGCAACATGCCAGCTGGTATCGATCAACTCGTACAAAAAGCCGCGCAAATCGTGGATGAACAAACGGTCCTTGGCCCCTGGCAATACCCGCATTTGGTTGATGCGCGCGATGGGCGCTTTGGTACCCGTGGGAGGTGCTGTGGCTACATGTTGGATTTGTAAAGCCAGCCCACTTTTGGCAATTTTTTCAGCGATGGGGTTTTGCATGGGTGTCCCCAAATCATTGCTTTGTTTTTCAGGCGCTTTGTGTTGGCTATGAATATAAGAAACGATGGCATCCAGGTCCGCCTCCTTGATTTCGGTAAAAGGGGGCATCAATTGATTGTATTCTGCAAAAAGTTGTTTGGCGCGTGGATCCCCTTTTTCGATCATCGCTGGCGCGTTGCGGATGAAAGCTTTGAGCCAACTGGGAGTGACTACAGCCGTCACTTGCTCCAAACTTGGGCCAATGCCTTTTTGTAAAAAATTGTGGCAGGACGAGCAGTAGCCCTGGAACAGTTGTTGGCCTTTGGCGAGGACTTTGGCGTCTTGGGAGTAGGCTAAAGCAGCTTGATCTTTGGAAGAATCGCTCGTTTTTTTGGAAGTGACTTTGCCTGGAGTGCAGGCAGCAAGGCACAACATAAGGCTGAAAAAAATAGCTGAGTACGACAGCTGTCTGAAATGAATTTGGTTTTCCATTTGGAAAGGTTTTTAGTAGACACTAGGTACGAATCATTGAGAGTGAGCCAAAGCGACATTTTATTATCACAGAGGGGAAAAAGAGGGCACAGAGGGCACAAAGACCGTCAACGTCTAACTCTGTGTCCTCTGTGTTCTCGTTTTTTCCTCTGTGATAATAAAATGTCGCTTTGAGTGCTTTAAATAATCTTGGGATGACTCATCTATACTGTCTAATAAACGAATAAACAAAAACTCAATATATAGCGCCTAAGCAGGTAGTTCTGCTTGCTTGCGCGGCAACAACGCCACCGCAATACAGCCTACAACCGACAACACAATCAAAGCCGTGAACCCCATTGCATAACTACCCGTTCTATCGCGTAACGCACCAGCCATAATCGGCCCAAAAGCTTCCGCCAGGCCATCAACGGTCAGCACCAGGCCCATCACCCGGCCCATCACTTTTACCCCAAACAACTCTGCGGCCATCAAGGGAATGATCATGTAATCGCCGCCAAGCCCAATGCCAAACAGGACGGCAAACACGTAAATGGCGGTAGGCGTGGTGCTGCTGTACAACAACAAAATGGACAAACTGACGATGGCGTAAATGAGCAACATGACGTGTTTTTTGGCAAAACGATCCGCCAACCAACCCATCAACAAACGCCCAATGATGCTGGAACCCAATACCAGCGACATGATGCCCGCGGCCTGCCCTTGGCTGTATTGCATATCGAGGCTGAGAAACAGTTTGAGGTTTTGGCTGACCCCAGCTACTGCCCCAATGGAACACATGCTACCAATGGCCAATAAGTAGAATGATTTGCTTTTTACAACGCTGGATAAAGAGACTTTGGGCTCGGGTGCTTTTGGTGTTTCAACTTGTTCGTCCGGGTTCTCCTTGACAAACCAGGCCATCGGAAAGGCCACCACAATGATGATTCCGCCCAGTACGGTCAGGGCAGTGCGCCAGCCCGCCTCTTGATTCAACCAGCGGGCAATGTGGGGAACCAACATCCCACCTACACCAATGCCCAAATAAGCAATGCCCATCGCTTTGCCCCGAGCGGTACTAAACCACCTGGAAATCAATACCTGATTGGGCAATGGCCCACCACACATGTAACCCAGAGCGATCAGAAAATAAAAGGTGTAAAACTGCCAGGTAGATTGCATGATGCCCAGCCCCATCACCGCCAACCCAACCATCAGAATGCCCGACAACATCAGTCGCCGGGGGCCAAAGCGGTCGATGAACCAGCCTGCGGCAAAACCAAACAGGGGGCCGACGATCACTTTACCCGCCAGGTTGCCAGAGGTGACCATGGCCCGGGTCCAGCCAAATTCTTGTACCCAAAAATCAAAGAAAAAAGGCAGCCCGTAGAACATGATGCCTACGATGGAGAATAAACTTAAAAATCCGGTGGCGGTGACTTTGTACTGCCCTGCGCTTAATTTGTCTGCTTGCATCTGATGTGGTTGTAGATGTATTAAAATGTGTTGGTTGAGGGAGGTTGAGAAGGTTGAGGAAGGTTTAGGCTACCGCAGCGACTTAGACGAAGACATCGTCAGAATCGCTGCGGCAGCCTAAACCTTCCTCAACCTTCTCAACCTCCTCGACCTAAAATCATAAACGAGACAGCGTCAACCCGCCATCCACCATAAATACCTGACCAGTGGAGTAAGGGAATCCCCCCGCCGCCAAAGCGCCAACGGCTTTGCCCACGTCTTCAGGCGTACCCCAGCGCGGTTGTACACAAAGCCCTCCGCCGATGAGGTTATCGTATTTTTCTTTCACCCCTGCAGTCATATCCGTAGCGATGACACCGGGGCGAACTTCGTACACGGGAATGTTGTACTCACCCAAGCGCACGGCAAAAAGCTGGGTGACCATGCTGATTCCAGCTTTGGATACACAATACTCGCCTCGATTGACCGAAGCGACCGTGGCCGAAATGGACGAGATGTTGATGATGGACGCTGAAAAATCGGGTTGAGCGGCTTTTTGTTCGATCATCCAATTGGCGGCAGCCTGAGTGAGGAAATAACAACTTTTGAGGTTGGTATCGAGTACTTCGTCAAAGCTTGTTTCGCTGGTGCTCAGTACGTCGCGGCGTTCGCGGGGCGCGATCCCGGCGTTGTTGACCAGGATATTGAGTTGACCGTAGTGGTCTTTTACTTCCTGGAGGATTTTGGCCCTGTCAGCACTCAAAGCGACGTTGCCCTGACAATAAATGACATCAACGCCGAGGGCTTTAATGCTTTCCAGAACTTCGGTGACAC
>JAAFHQ010000830.1 GCA_013298445.1 Chitinophagales bacterium
TTAAGATAAAAAGGTCTTAAAATATGATAAACTTCAACTCCCCTACTGACAATTGTCAACCTCAATAATAAAAGACATAAATATCTTTATCTCCGAAAATTATTCATTTATCAGCAAAACTAGTTGATTATGAAATCACTAAGAACAACAACCATAGGTTCATTGGCACTACTACTGGGCCTGTTTGTATGGGCTTGCCAGTCCAACACCTCAAATTCTACGGAGACAAAAGTCAGTGCCTCTGCCGGTGCTGGGCAATCGGCGGTCGCTGACGATGAATCGGCCAAGGATGTTGTCAAAGTTGCGGTAGCTTCGCCCGACCACAAAACGCTGGTCAAAGCCGTGCAAACCGCGAATCTGGTAGACGTACTATCCAATGCTGGCCCTTTTACCGTTTTTGCCCCAACCGATGCCGCCTTCAATGCCTTACCCAAGGGTACGGTTGAGAACCTCTTGAAGGAAGAAAACCGGGAAAAGCTAACTGACATTTTGCAGTACCACGTTGCTGTGGCCGGTTACCCAGCGGAAGCGCTGACAGACGGACGAGTGCTCAGTATGGTCAACGGGGGTTCGGCGACCATCAGCAACAAAGACGGGGTAATTATGATCAATGACGCCAAAGTTGTAGGTACAGTCAAAGCCAGTAATGGCATCGTCCACGTCATCGACAAGGTGATTTTACCGAAATGATTTCTCAACTTGTTGAGTATCTTGTGCACTGATTTTTCGCTTTTGATTTTGAGCTTATGTTTTCCAAATCTTGTCAATACGCCATTCGTGCTGTGCTTTATCTTGCCGATAAGGGCAAAGATGGCCAATGTGTAGGGGTAAAAGAAATTGCCGAAACGCTGGAAGTTCCAGGGCCTTTTTTGGCCAAGTTGTTGCAACAATTGTCTCGCAATCAGCTCATCGGTTCCACCAAAGGGCCACACGGTGGTTTTTGTATGAGTCCAACACACCTGCAAGCATCCCTGATTCGGGTGATTGAATGTATCGACGGGCCGGAGGTATTCAGCTCTTGTGTATTGGGTTTACCTGATTGCAATGCAGCGAATCCCTGTCCTTTGCACTACCAATCACTGGCTTACAAACAGGGCATGCTCAAAATTTTGAAAGACAAAACCATTGCAGAAGTTGCTCAACAAGTCCCTGAAATCTTTTAGTTTCTAATTTCATTCCACATTCACTTTTTCAATACTTGTTTATCATGAATAAGCACTTAGCACTGCTATTGGGCCTGGGCATTTTTTTGTCTGCCTGCAGCAGTAATTCCAATCAAACAGCGGATCAAAACAACGAAAAAGCACCAGCACCAGCTGTCAGCGAAAAAGGTATTGGCGAAATCAAATCCGTTACCCTGAACAATCCGCTCAAACCAGATATGGTAGCAAAAGGCCAGGCCATTTACGACATGAAATGTGCGGCCTGCCATAAGTTGGACGAGATGCGCGTGGTTGGTCCAGGCTGGAAAGGCCTCACCGAGCGCCGCAAGCCCGAATGGATCATGAACATGATCACCAATGTTGAAGTCATGTTGGACAAGGATCCGGCCGCTCAAGCTCTGCTGGAAGAATGTCTCACGCGTATGCCCAATCAAAACGTATCGGTTGGGGATGCCCGGGATATTCTGGAGTTCATGCTTTCCAATGACGGGAAAAAGTAGTGTATCATTTGGGTTGGATCACCCAGAATTGGCAAACTATGCCGACGTGTTAAGTCACAAAGGGTCAAAGCTCTGTCAAGGTCTAGCTCTGTGCCCTTTGTGCTGCCTTTGTGTCCTTTGTGATAAAACATGTCGCTTTTGCTATTTAAACATTGAGGTGATCTAATCTGTAAATATTGAATCATGCCATCCCTTTGGTTCCGAATCGCCCTGGGTAACTTTTTCATCGCCGCACTCCTGGGCTTAACTCTTCGTTTTGCCTTCATCCAGGAAATTCCTTTTTTCAACTACAAAAACATCCTGCATGCTCACTCGCACGTAGCCATGCTGGGCTGGTTGTATTTGGGACTGTATGGGTTGCTGGTCACTTATTTTGTACCAAAAGAACAAGCGGCATCCCGATTTTACCAGCGTTTATTTTGGCTAAGCCAAATCAGTGTATTGGGGATGTTGTTCAGTTTTCCTTTTCAGGGCTACGGCCCCGTTTCCATTGGTTTTTCAACCCTGCACATTTTTTGCTCCTATACTTTTGCCGCCAATCTGTGGATAGACAGCAAGGCAACACCCAGTTTTAGTCGACTTTTGTTGCGCAGCGCTCTGGCCTTCATGGTGCTTTCCACTTTTGGCGTTTGGTCAATGGCCCCATTGATGGCGCTGGGCTTAAAGCACAGCATTTGGTACCACCTGGCCGTGCAATTCTTTTTACATTTTCAGTTCAATGGTTGGTTCATCATTGCGGTGCTGGCTTTGTTCTTTCGTTGGATGGAGCAAAAAGGGCATTTGCCTTCTAAAACATTCAAGCGGTGGTTTTATGGTTTACTGCTTGGTGCTACCTTTTTGACCTTTGCGTTGGCGGTAGCTTGGTCAGAGCCTCATCCTTTGGTATTCGCCTGCAACAGTATTGGGGTGTTGCTACAATTTGTGGCTCTGGGGTTGCTACTGCGGCATCTTTGGCCAATCCGTGCGAGTATACAAGCAGCATTAGCGCCAGTTCAATTTCGCCTTTGGCAATTGTCCTTACTCAGTTTGTGTTTTAAAATAGTCGTACAAGCAGCTGTGGCGCTGCCAATTGTGGCCCAAATGGCCTATACCATCCGCAATTACATCATTGGTTTTATCCACCTGATGATGTTGGGCATTTTGAGTTTTTTTATCCTGGGTTTTCAATACGGGCAAGGTTTCAGTATAAGCAAAAATCAAAGCTGGGGCTTGATTGCCTTGGGTACTGGGATCCTTGGATCAGAGGCCTTGTTGTTTTTGCAAGGCACCCTGTTTTGGGCAGGTTGGGGATTTATGCCGGGGTATTATTTGCTACTCTTTAGCGCAAGTGCGTTGATGCCGATTGGAGTTGGATTGTTGTTGGTAAAAAGCAGCCCCAAAGTGGTGGTTTAAAACAAAACCTTCACATCCTTTTTCGTCACCTTCCCCATCGCATTCCGCGGCAATTCAGGCACCAGAAGATACTGCCGAGGCACCCGATAAGCAGGCATTCGTTCACGCATCCAAGTATTGAGTGCTTTTAGGTCAATCTCGGTCTTGGTCACCAGAGCAGCCGCTACCGTTTCACCCCATTCTTCACTCGGTAAACCCACTACAGCACAATCGGCAATGGCCGGATGGGTGCGCAAAACTTCTTCTATTTCCAG
>JAAFHQ010000831.1 GCA_013298445.1 Chitinophagales bacterium
TACAATTGCAGGGCCGGATTGTTGTACTCCACGTGAATGGTAACGGTTTTGCCCATTTCCGCTCCTTTTTGTTGAACCGCTTTGATGAGCTGAGAACCAATGCCCCGCCCACGGTAAGCCGGCAACAGCGCTACATCCATGATCCGTACTTCCTGTGGGCTGTAGGTCCAATGCACGTAAAGTCGACCAATCGCTTCCTCGTCCAATACAATGAGCTGTAGCTCTGCACCCTTGTAAAACTCCTGGTAATACTGGTGCTGCGCTACGAACTGCTGGCTGAGGAAAGCCATTTTTTGTTCTTCCGGCCAATCGGGCACCAGAGCCAATTCCTCGGCTCTGGTGCTGGCGTATATTTCAAACAAACGAGGCAAATCGGCCTCGTAAATGGCGCGTAAATGAACCATAAATCATTTGTTTGAAACTCCGATTAAGTACGTGGAGGATATACTCCTTGTAAGGCAATATTAAAGAAAAAGGTCAAGTAAGGCTGCATGTTATTGTGGGGCTGATCGCCACCTGTCGGTGCGAGCGTTGCACTTGCCATCGGTTGAATCATGCCTGCAGTAGGTGCATCATTGTAAATGTTGGTCCTTGCGGTAAGCATACCTCCAGGTGCACTGGCTGTTGGACGGTTATTGGTGGTATTGACCAGGTGATTGTGTTGGGGAATTTCACTCTCCAAAAGGCTCACGGTTTCGGAGCCGCCTGTTTCACCCAGGTCATGCAAGGACAAGCCTGGCCCTTGGCCAGGATGCATCGGTGCCCGCCCCTGCAAATCAGGAAGGGCAAAATTACTTTTACCGTTTCCACCATAAGTGGTACCCAACAGAGAAAACAAGGCGGTATTTTGAGAAAGAGGCAACAATTGCCCATCACACCAAGCCCAGCCTTTGGGTGGAAAATTGAAAGGGAATATGCGGATTTCGGCAACAAATGGATCTGCCATAATGATTGAATTTTAGGTGTAGTTTACCTCGATTTGACATGGGTTAACTACAATTTAAAAATAGAACGCACGTGAATTCATTGATCAATCTTCCTAGGTCGGCGAAGGGAAAATGCCAAATAAGGAAATGATAAAATCCACACACAGATAGGGTTGAAAGTTGTTGTGCGGTTGTGACCCTCCGGTTCGGCCAATCATGTTCGGATTGATCGATGTAAGTCCACGCGATAAATCATCGGTATAATTGTCAATCGAGCCGTTTTTAGCTAGAAAATCCCCAATTGGAGTACTCGTCGATCCTGGGTTGTTATTCGCTATAAAAGGGTGGCTATGGGCCGGTATTTGTTGAATGGTGAGCGTTATTTCTTCTGCTCCTCCCGTTTCAGCCATAACGAAGCCATTGCCCTGGTGAATCGGAATACGCCCCCTCAAATCAGGCAGTGAAAAGGTTTCTTGACCGTCCCCACCGTAAGTAGTACCGATCAAATTAAAAAGAGTTTCATATTCAGAGATAGGCAACAATTGACCTTCGCAGAACATCCAGCCAGCCGGAGCAAAATTGCCCGCGAACATTCTAATCTCTCCAACATATGGTTGTGCCATAATTGTATTGTTTGTAGGATTTTAGATAATGGGATTAGGTTGCACTCGGGAAAATGCCTTGTAAAGCAATGCTAAAGCTTACCACCAGAAAAGGTTGCATGTTGAGGTGTGCCTGACTTCCTCCGGTATTGGTCACCATTGCGGCATTCATTGCAACGTTGCCGGTACCTGAGTACGTTTCAGAGGGCGCTACTTCTGCATAATAAGAAGTGCCAGTGGGCGTAGGTGTCGTTTGTGTTGCGGAGGTCGCTACAGCCACGTGGGTGTGGGTAGGTAATTCGGTAATATTCAAGGTATGAGCCTGTTCACCCCCTCGCTCACCGAGGGTGTGACCACTTCCTACGTGAATAGGAGTACGCCCGCGCAAATCGGGAAGCGCAAAATTAACGCGACCATCACCACCGAAAGTAGTACCCAGTAGCGAAAAAAGTGCTTGATTTTGGTTGATCGGTAGCAACTGCCCGTTGCAAAGTGCCCAGCCCTTGGGGGGAAAGACGAAACTCATGATCCGAATTTCAGATAGAAATGGTTCGGCCATATCACGTATGTGTTTATAGGTGAAAAAATTTAATTGTCAAGTATGAGGTACTTCAAGGTAGTATATGGTCGTCCTAAAATGAATATTTTGACAAACACTGGGGTGAAAAAAAATGGTCTTGCCAAATGGTTTGGCATTTATGGGTGATCTGAATCTGGGTTTTAGCCATTCCATCCAATTGGATGTTTGTTTTAATTTGTATTTCGCCCAACTTGCTCTGGAAATTTCCAGCATTTCCAGCTTCGCAGGGTAAAATTTGGGTAGCAGTATAACCGCTCTGGCATGTTTTGGCTAAAGCTTCCATGCCAAACGCTGACAAACAAGCAATTTGTATCCAAGTTCCATCTTTTTGTCTTTTCCAAAAAGGAATCAACAGCTCGATGGAACCTGCTTGGGGGTGTTGTTTTTCAAAAACGCGGAAGCAATACTGTCGTTTTTGATAAAAAAAGATTTGGTCACTGGTTTTGCCAAACTCTCCGCTGCGCACCGCCGTCGGTTCAGAAGGTAGTCCATTGATCACCCACAGTTCATTGATGCTTTCTACCTGCGCATCTTGCTGCAAATGAGCAAGCCAAGGCTTCCAATTCGCGCTGGATTCAAAAATTTCAGCACTGCCCATAACCAGGGGTAAGCCGATTAGATTTGAACCCAATAGCTTTATGAATGGTCGTCTTTTCATGGTATTTCTAAGTTGATAAAAGCGGAATAAGACATTATCGCATCAAGGTGATTATGGCTAGATCAATCTCCAATAGCTCTTGAATGGAAACAAAGCGATTATGCAAAGCTATAAAAAGTCGGAGCTTTTCCCAAGCCTAAACAATATTTATTTTTTGTGTAATCCAAAGAAAGAATGCTTGATTTTCTTGGCTTTACAAATGAGCATCTTTTGCTAAAAATTAACAGCACTTTGTTGTGTGGCTGATGATTATTTCTTTACCTTTGGGGGGACTATTAATCGACGACCTTGTATTTACCTTTGAAGAGGTAATTAGACCTCCTTACTGCTGTACCAGTTTGTAATAGTATTGAATACTGTACAACTAAAAGTTCATATCTCATGAAACTTTCTACTAAGTTCCTTCGTGTGAGCGTTATGCTCTGTTTGCTGGTGTGGATGACTTATCCTACAGTGAGAGAAACCGCTCAACTTCCCAAACCTAAATCGCCAAAAATCTCCCTTGAGCATAAGGCATCAAAGCGTGTTGATCAAAAACGGA
>JAAFHQ010000832.1 GCA_013298445.1 Chitinophagales bacterium
CTGATGCTACCCCTCAAGCAACAACCCTTTTCAAAAGTGAAAAATCTCCCCTCGCCTATCGTCACACGGAATATGGGGCAAATGACTTTAAACGACAACCACTGCTCAACACCATGCTATCGCCTTGCGGCCCCGTGATGACGAGTGCCGATGTCAATAAAGATGGTACGCTGGATATATTTGTTGGGGGCACCAAAGAAAATCCTGGTCGTTTGTTCGTACAGTTGAGCAACGGCATTTTCCGGATGATGGGTAATTTTGATTTCAAAGAAGATGCCAATTGCGCGGATGCAGATGCCCGTTTTTTCGACGCCGACGGTGATGGTGATCCCGATTTATATGTAGTGAGTGGCGGTTATCACGAATACCAGCCGGATGAAGATGCCTTGCAGGATCGCTTGTACCTCAATGATGGTAAGGGAAACTTCAGCAAAGCGCAAGGCGCAATACCGCACATGTCTCCAGCCAAATCCTGTGTGCGGCCAATCGATCTTGATCACGATGGCGATCTTGACTTATTCGTAGGTGGCAGGGTAATGCCGGGTTCATATCCACAATCTCCACCAAGTTATCTCTTGCTCAATGATGGTTCAGGGCGATTTACCGATGCTACTGAAAGTCTATTGCCTTTGTTGAAAAACCTGGGAATGGTTACCGATGCAGCCTGGATTGATGTAAACGAGGATACTTTTGCTGACCTGATTGTACTGGGAGAGTTCATGCCAATCAGTGTATGGATCAACAAACAAGGGAAACGTTTTGAGGAAGCCACCAATCAATATTTCAAAAACGTGGAATCTGGTTGGTGGAGTAAACTAGCCGTGGCCGATTTTGACCATGATGGGGATGAGGACCTGATTGCGGGTAACTTTGGTTTGAATTCGCAATTCAAAGCGAGTGAATCGGAACCCATCAGTATGGTCTATTCAGACTTTGATACCAATGGTAGCATCGATCCCATTCTGGTTTCGTATGTACAACACAAACCTTACCCCTTTGCTGGTCGCGATGAACTGTTGGATCAACTTTTTCCCTTGCGCAAGAAGTTCACGACCTATGCACCCTATTCTGAAGCCACACTAAGCGACCTGTTCACTCCTGCGGAGCTTTCGCAAGCAAAAAGATTGGCCGCGACTGAACTGCGAAGCGTTTATTTTGAAAATCAGGGCAAGCAGTTTGTCAAACACATTTTGCCACCTGAGGCCCAGTATGCACCTGTCTATAGTATTGAAGTGCTTGATTACAATCACGATGGTCATCTCGATTTTATCCTTGCTGGCAACCAGAGCGCGATACGCATCCGCTTAGGTAGTATTGATGCAAACTTTGGGCAGGTTTATGAAGGCAATGGCAAAGGAAATTTCAAGTACGTACCACAGGCGGAATCTGGATTGTCTTTTACTGGCGATGTAAAATCAATGAAGTGGATAAAAACCGCTGCGGGGGAATTCCTGCTTGCAGGGATCAATAACCTGGGTATTGTGGCGTACAAAAGAAATGAATCAACTTCGAAATAAGGGGCGAGAAAAAACATGAGTCATCTCGAATCTTTGGGATCTCAAACCGCGGATGCGGTTGAATTTATCATAGCCCCGGTCGTCCGGGGTCATTTTGGTAGCAAAAGGTTTCGCAACCGCGGATGCGGTTGAATTTTTTGCTCAATTGAGTTCAACCACTGCCGTGGTTGCCGCCAATTTGACCCAACTATTTACCCCGGACGACCGGGGCTATTCTAAATTCAATCGCTCCGCGATTAGGTTATGCCCGATTTTGACTTTTCAAAAATTCGGGATGACTCATGTTTTGCCCCACTACTAAATCATTTTGCCGGATGAAATACTTTTTCAGCATAAGCTTCTTTTTGATCGTAACGACACGCCTCCTTGCCCAGACGGATGAGCAGGCGACTGCCCAGTTCATCAAATCAGCTTTTCATCTTTCTGAAGTGATGCTGCACGATGTGGCCAGTCCGCCCGCCGCCGCCCGCTTCTACGCTTATGCTATGTTGAGTGCCTACGAAGTGTTGCAGCGCAATCAACCGAATATGCTTGCATTGAGTAAAAACTTTCATGTTGTTCCCGAATTTGTCACATTACCCGTTCCAACAAATTTCAATCCGGCATTTTGTGCTACGTATGCCATGCTCGAAACAGGCAGGTTGATTCTGCCTTCCGGTTATATGCTGGAAGAGAAGCAAGCTGAATTGATCACCATTTTCCGAAAGAGCTTTAAACTGAATGCAAAGCACCTTGAGGCCAACAGGCAATACGCCAATCAGATAGCAGCGCAGGTTATGGCTTACGCAAAGAAAGATGGCTACTTTTCACTAAGCGTACTACCGCGCTATAAGCCCAACACCAAAGAAGCGGGGCGATGGTATCCAACCCCTCCCGAATACATGGGCGCGGTGGAGCCGCAATGGAAAACCATTCGTACCTTCTTTCTCGATTCAGCCGACCAATTTGTGCCTGACGCCCCTGCGCCTTTCAGTACCGAAAAGGGGAGCAGCTTTTTTAATCAGTTAGAAGAAGTGGTTACCATCTCCAAACAACTGACTGCAGAACAAAAAGCCATCGCCGGATTTTGGGATTGCAATCCGTTTGCGGTTACTTACTCAGGTCATGCTGCCATGGGCGTGAAAAAAATTTCACCGGGTGGCCATTGGATCGGCATCACAGGTATTGCTTGTCGCAAGGCAAATACACCACTGCAAAAGACAATTACCGCACACACACTCATCGCACTTTCATTGCACGATGCCTTTGTAAGCTGCTGGCATGAAAAATACCACAGCGACCGCATTCGCCCAGAATCCGCTATCAACAAATATCTGGATGAGGCCTGGCGCCCCCTGCTACAAACTCCACCCTTCCCGGAATACACCAGCGGCCATAGTGTAATCTCCACTGCTAGTGCGGAGTTACTGGGTTACCTCTTCGGAGAAAACTTTGCCTACGTGGATACTTCAGAGGAGTATTTTGGGTTGCAGGCCAGGTCCTTCCAATCATTTAAAGCGGCATCACAAGAAGCTGCCATCTCTCGACTTTATGGTGGCATCCATTTTCGTGATGGTATTGAGGCGGGTCAACGCCAGGGCGAAGCCATCGGAAAATACATTGTCGAAAAAATCAAAAACTTGAACACCCGTAGATAATGAAGAGGCTAAGTAGTGGGGCAAAATAAGGTTTTTACTTTATTTTACTTCCATTCCTAAATAGTGGTAAAAGGAATTTTGGCATAACCTATTGAATGTATGAAAAGGAACGAATTTATAAAAGCAAGCTCATTGGGCTTGCTCGGTGCC
>JAAFHQ010000833.1 GCA_013298445.1 Chitinophagales bacterium
CCTGTTAGAGAATAATTGGGGGCAGTAGTACCGGCAGTTGTTGCTGTTCCGCAAGAACTACCCGAAGCATCATAAGCAGTTACAGTAATCCCAGATAGCAAAGGCTCGTTGGCATCCTTGGTGCCATTGCCATTGAAATCGCGGAAGACGGTGCCCGTGATTTGTTGAGCGCTCAATACCGAAGGGGCCAAAAAGAGGCACAAAGCAGTAGCGAAAAAAATCGCTGAGTATTTGGCTACATTGTTTCGAACCAATGCAGCATTCGAACCCGCCGGATACACTTGTCGCATTGGCCTCAACATCAGCCTAAACAAAGGGCGAACGAAATAAAGCAATCCCAACCCCATTCCGAGGACGAGATTAGCAATCACAATGTTTTTAAGCGCCACTGGAAAAGGGAACCCTCCTTCCAATTGAAGTGCGCCCACCGTGCATAAAATTGCCAGCTCAAGCAATGCAAGAGCTGCTAAAAAACGTGTAATGGATGTAAATTTTCTTTTCATGAGAAATGATTTGTTTGCCTTACCGGGCATAAAAAATGGTATTTAAATTTGCTAGAGTGCACAAAACGAACACAGCATCCATTCCCCATTCGTTTGAGTTATACCGAAGGGAAATGGATACAGTTTTCACATTTATTTTAGAGGAAAGGAAGTGATTATGATGGTGGTGCAGCGCAGAAAAGGCTACACTGTGGTGGTGTCAATTACGATTTGGGCAGTAAATTGACGTGACAGTATAGTGTGTAGTGTTTCCATGAGAACAATGATTGGTTATGAAACGTAAAATTAGCGTGCTACAAAGGTGAGGACTAGGTATTTAGGGTTGCGCAACGCGGGAGGCAGTTCAGGAGTCCACTTCGGGAGGTTTTTATGCGCAAAAAAACAATCAACTATTTGAATACCAATGTTTTATCTTTATCTTTTTTTGGCTTTTCGTTCCCTTGTTGATATTTTAAAAAAAAATAAAAAATAGAGGAGGGGGGGACAAATTAAAATTTCTACCTTAAAAAATCAGAGGCAAACGAGCAATGTAAATTTAATGTATATATTTTTATTAATGCGTTGAAAAAGGTAAGCACCCGCTGGAATATAACGCGGAGCGGTAGTAGCCTGCAGTTTGTTTAGCCAAGCGGGTAGAACAAACTCTTCTTCCATGATAAAATTTTCCCCATTGATGTGCTGAGCAGGTAGGCTGCCGACGGGCACAAGTAAGACCATGTGCCGCTCGGTAAGCAACAATTCCCCTGCGACCGCGGCACAAGGGCTATCCATCCCCTCTTGTGCATGCAGCGTGTACAATTTACAAATGCCAGAACCCTGGCAATTTTTACTCGGAGAACCAAATACAACCTGTGTTGCCACTGGTTTTAGAAAAGGATAAACGTCCATGCCACGGTGATACAAACAACTCGACATTGGTGTTTTGTTTGGCTGTTAGCTAATGGATACCCAAGGGTACATGAAGAAAGTGCTGTGGCTGGAAATTTGATGCAAGTTTAAATCATTTCACTGCTATAACGGCAACAGTTACTGGATTTTTTTTCCCAACAATAGACTGATTCACAACAGCAATTTGGGGCTAACTTACTGTGAAACAAGCACAAATTACCAGCTTTTAGTCTTTTTTTGTTCCGCTGAATTAAAGGGGGCCCCTCAGTTTTCACCGAGGGGTACAATTGCGTAATAGTAAAAAAAAGGGAACGGTTAAATGGTCGTCACATCTACGACTACCGGTGTGTTCGGAACACAACTTCGAAAAAACAGCCCCTTTGAGGCCAATTGGTACAAATTTTTCATGCAAAGACAATATTACTGGTTAGAAAAAAATTGGCAAGTCTAAGCATGAGAATAGGAAGTTGAGCTCAAACAATCGGAAGGTTTGGCATGAAACCTTTTACAAAGAATTTCCCAGATGCGCTCGTAAGGGATGATTTCTATTTCTGACAATTCTGCATTTTTTGAACTTTCGGTTGAAATCAGTTTTTGCCAGTTCCGTTCGTTTTTCAGCTTAAATTCAGTAGAATCAAAACCTGATAAAGGGATAGAAAGCAACATTCGGATAAAGATGCGGCTGCGCAGGTATTCCTCTTTGCGCAAGTGCCGATAGGCATATTGTCCCAGAGCCTCAACCTGATCAATGGCCTCCGCCCGTTTGTTTTCCACCAACAGAATCAAAAACTGGACGATCTGAATGCTGATGTTTAAGCCCCGTTTGTCTTTGGAGTAAAGCACCGTTTCATTGTCAAATTTTTTGGCCCGGAACGACTTAATCGAAAATCGCTTAGGATGAAATTCAACAGCCTGCGCAATGGCCAAAAAATACAAATGGGCGCGAATGACCGTCCACACTTCAGTCACATTTTCAGGCAACAGTGAAAAGCGGGGATGCTTCGTAGCCTGAAAATGGATATCAAAGGCCGGGGCGTAATTTCCTTCATAAAGTGCCATTTGCAACAAAATTTCCTGGTATTTGAACCAGTTGTAGGTGCCTTCTTGCATGTATGATTTGCATGCCTGAGTCAATTCGCTGCGCTCTGAAAATTGTTTGAGGTTAAAAGAGAAAATCAATTGCTGGTAAAAAAGAATCTGTAGGGGTACATGCGCTTCGTAGTTTTTTTGGGTAAAATAGTCGATGTGCTCTTTGCATATTTTTTTTGCTGCTGCGTAATCTTTTTTAGCACTGAAATAAGAAAGCTGAACCAGGGCCGCGTACAAATTGAGTCGGTAGCTTCTGCTCTTTACTGGTCACTTCTGCGATGGCTGAATCCAGATAAAGTTGCTCTGCTTTTCCTTCCAAGAAGTATATGTTTACATGATAGTCATACCGTTCGCTGTAGAAAGCAAACTTGTTCGAATCTCCCTCTCTAATGCCGTAATGCAAGCGCAAGGCAGAAGCGATATCCATGGCCATCGCTGTAAACTCAAAGCGCTCGGCCTGCTTGAATAGTTTTAAGGCCAAAGCAATTGCTGCCGCATTTGCGTTTTTGCCCAACAGTATTTTCACAGCTGCCCATAGCTTGTGGCATTCATAATAGGCTTTCTGGTAATCGTTGTATTCTGCAGATTTTACATCGAGGTCGAACAGTGCATTGATCAATTTTTCACGAAGGGAAAATTTTAGCTTGCGGTAGCTTGAACCAACGAACTCATTAGGATAAAGTTGCGCGGCAGCCACTTCGTCGCTGGGGTACTCACCATTGGCAATACCATGGTACAATTTGGCGAGTTTGGAAGGTGATTTTTTTTCATTTAGCCCCAAAAAGTAACTCGCATCATGGCAATCTTGATCCACTACCATAATT
>JAAFHQ010000835.1 GCA_013298445.1 Chitinophagales bacterium
TACCAACCATGTTGAAAATGATTGCGGACTGTGAGGGTTTCGCGGAGGCAGACCTGTCCAGTTTGTACTACATTATCGTGGGGGGAGAACCCATGCCCATTCCCCTCATCGAAACCTGGCACGACAAAGGGGTCTTCATTCGCCAGGGCTTTGGCATGACCGAAGTGGGTCCCAATCTTTTTTCCCTGCACCACCGCGATGCCATGCGCAAAAAAGGCTCCATCGGCCGCCCCAATTTTTATGTGGACATCAAAATTGTGGATGAAAACGGCGAGGAAGTTCCGATCAATACCCCTGGCGAACTCCTCTTGCGCGGCCCCATGACCACCCCCGGCTACTGGGGCAATCCCAAGGCTACGGCCAGTTCCATCCGCGAAGGCTGGTTTTACAGCGGCGACATGATCCGGCAAGACGAAGAGGGCTACATTTACGTGGTAGACCGCATCAAAAACATGTTCATTTCAGGTGGTGAAAACGTGTATCCGGCAGAGATCGAACGGGTGCTGGTGGCCCATCCGCAAGTATCGGGCGCAGCCGTGATTGGGGTGAAGGATGAAAAATGGGGCGAGGTCGGCAAGGCATTTGTCACTCTGGAGGAAGGGCATTCGCTGGATGAAGTAGAGCTTAAAGCCTGGTGTGTGCAGCACCTGGCGAAGTTCAAGGTGCCGAAGTATGTTGAGTTTTTGGCGGTATTGCCCGTGAGTGCAACGGGGAAGATTGATAAGAAGGTGTTGAGGTGAGTTATTTTTCCAAAATCCGCCTCAACTCCGCCAAGTTAAGCTCTTCCTCAAAAACCGCCTTTACCTCAATGGCAAAACCCTCAACAACTTTTGACCGAATCTGACCTTCGCTCAATTTGAGGTGCAGTTTGTACACTTCACCCTCTAAAAAATACTGTTCAATGGTTTCATCTTGAGGGTCAATGATCCAGTATTCTGCCACACCATGAGCGGCGTAATCGTTAAATTTGATGCCCCGATCCCGATGCTCAGTGCCATCAGAGAGTACTTCTACCACAAAATCCGGGGCCGGATATTTCCAATGGCCTTTTTTGAAATGAGTGGCTTTTTCAACCCCAAAAAAGACGACATCTGGCTCGTAATCATTGCGGGTTAGCGCAGTCAACACCTTTTCGTAACCGACGTAGCCCAATGCGTGGATGCGCACATAAATATCCAGCAAGTGATACAAGAACCCCGTAGCATCGGTGTGTTCCTTTTTGACGGGCGAGTGAACAATGATTTCCCCGTTGATGAATTCCACTTTCATGTCATCATCAATGTCGTGGTAGAATTTTTCCCGCCTTTTTTTCTCTTCCTCTAAGGCAATCATTAACCGATTGGCCAACAGTGGAGCACTGGGGCTTTCCAGAATAGCCGCAATTTGATGTTCTTCGGATGCGAGAAGCATTGGGTTGAAAATTTTGTTCAAAATAAATCATTTCACTACAAAAAACAATAGGGGCTTTGTTGAATCCAACAAAGCCCCTAAGTTTTATATCTATGGAATCAACTTCTCTCACTCACTCCGCAAAGACTCCACCGGATTCGCCGTAGCGGCCCGCACACTCTGCATACTCACCGTCAAAAAAGCGATCAAAAGCGACAAGAATCCTGCTAATGCGAATACCCACCATTGAATTTCGATCCGGAAGGCAAAAGCCTTTAGCCAATTGTGCATGAAGTACCAAGCCAAGGGTGCTGCAAAAACCAGAGAAATAAGCACCAAGCCCAAAAAGTCACGCGACAACAAACGCACTATACTGCCTACCGAAGCGCCCAGAACCTTGCGCACCCCAATCTCTTTGGTCCGTCGCTCGGCGGTAAACGCCGCCAAACCGAACAAACCCAAACAAGCAATCAGGATGGACAGGCAAGAAAAAACCAGCACCACCATCGCGGTACGGTGTTCGCGGCGGTAGAGCGTGTCCAAGTGTTCGTCCAGAAACACGTAATCAAAAGCTGAACTAGGTAAGATCTGATCAAACGCCTTTTGAATTTGTTGCATGCTGCCCTTGAGGTCTTTGGTATTTAGCCGAATCAGGCTATACGATTTTTGCTCTGAAGAAGAGTTGTGAAAAGCATATCCATTGATAGGTTGGTGCAAATCCTGGAAATGAAAGTTGTCTATCACCCCAACAATTTCGGCGCGGTCGTATCCAAATAAATTGGTCGCTTTTTTGCCAATGGCTTCCTCGGGAGTATAGCCCAAAAAGTCAGAAACCATTTTATTCACCACTACTTTTACCGTGGTATCTCCAGGTTCACGATCCACCATCGGGGCAGGATTGCCCGCCAGGAGTTTAATGCCCAATACCTTTAAAACATTGTTGTCGGCGTGATTGGTGCCCACTGGGAATGTTTCCTCCAGGTTGCTAGGACGGGAAACCATACGGCCACTGACTCCCGCACCAGGAAAACTTTGCGCCTGGCAAACATCCACTACCGCGCCAATTGACTTGCAGGCATTGCTGAAGGTAGCCACCTGCGCAGGGTCTTCAGCCCCAGCCATGTTGATGGCAACCACTTGTTCGGGGTTGTAGCCCAGATTTTGCTGCTGAATAAAATTGAGTTGTTGGTAAAAAAGTACGGTGCAAATCATCAGCATGATCGAGGCCGAAAATTGCACAATAACCAATGAGCGGCGCAAAAGTCCACCCGCAGATTTTTGTTGAAAAGTGGCCTGCAGCAAGTTTTTGGGGTTGAACGCGGATAAAAGCAGTGCCGGATAAGCCCCTGCCAGGGTCACCACCACCGCCCAAAGCCCCAGTAATCCCAACAAAACCTGAGGAGAAAGAATGGCTTTAAAGTCAAATTGTTTTCCGGAAACTTGGTTAAACAAAGGCAAAAAAAGCAGCACCAAAGTCAGTGCTATCCCCAGCGCCAAAGCAGCCAACACGGCAGTTTCCAGGTAAAACCGGCTTGCCAATTGAGCTCTGGTGGCGCCTACAGCCTTGGTAATACCTACCTCCTTAAAGCGTTGTTGCGCGCGGGCAGTAGCCAGGTTCATGTAATTGATGCAGGCAATCACCAGGATGACGATGGCCAAAATGATGAGGATACGCACCTGCTGGGGGTCGCCACTTCTTGCGGTGTAGCTATCGGATATTTCAGCGGAATGAAGGTGGACATCTTTTAGGGCTTGCAACGCAAATTTTTGCCATTGCCGATCTTTAGCAACGTATTTGTTCAACACCGCGGCCATTTGTTTTTCAATCGTGCGAGGATTGGCCTTGGCATTGAGCAAAAAATAGGTCTCAAAACTGGAATTATCCCAGGTCAAATCCCCAA
>JAAFHQ010000836.1 GCA_013298445.1 Chitinophagales bacterium
CAGAGAAATATCCCCACGTTACTTTTTTCTTCAACGGTGGTCGGGAAGAGCCATTTGAAGGTGAACGTCGCCTCCTGGTGCCTTCGCCCAAGGTGGCCACTTATGACCTGCAGCCCGAAATGAGCGCAGTAGGCATCACGGATGCAATTGTAACAGATATCGTGCAAAACCAGCCCGATTTCATTTGTCTCAACTACGCCAATGCCGACATGGTGGGCCATACCGGGGTGTTTTCAGCTGCGATGAAAGCGGTTGAAACGGTTGATTCCTGCATGAACAAGCTGATCAATACTGCCCTGGATTACGATTACGATTGCATCATCATCGCCGATCACGGAAACTCCGACTACATGATCAATGAAGATGGGACACCCAATACGGCGCATACCAAAAACCCGGTGCCGATCATTTATGCCAGTGCTCAGGCGGCTGGTGCTAAAGTGAAAGCTGGAAAATTGGGCGATATTGCCCCGACTATTCTCAATCTCATGGGAGTTCCTGCTCCAACGGAGATGACGGGTAAGGTATTGATTGAGCGTTAATTTTTTCTAGCCACGAAGGCACAAAGACACGGAAAAGGGATTTTGCGCTTAGTGTCTTTGTGGCTAAAAGAAGCTTCCCCAGCTACAACCCGGGGTTTGACTATAGTGTTTATGTGAAAAATTTGACTCATGCCAAAATACATCCTTCTCTTTTTCGCCCTGACCCTGATCTGGAGCTGTAACAACACCCAAGTAACAAAGAAGCCTGGAACCAAAGAAGATCCCTACTTTTTCGATCTCGCCGGGTTCTTTAATGCCGAAATCAAACAACTCAGCAGTGCCCAAACCAAAGCCAAGAAAACGGTCAAGTACAACGAAAAAGAGGATGTGTTATCCAATCAAAAACTGGACTACGAAAAAGAGTTAGCCGTATTTGTACACTCCGACATCAATAAATTATCCTGGCGGGAAAAATACAGCGCGGATACGCTTAAAGAAGGGGATGAAATCCGTTCAATTACCTATAAAGCCCTGGATGATCAGCTCAAAACCCGAAAAATTGCCATTTCTTTTGATCAAAATCAAGTGACACAAATCGCCATCCAAAACAAGCTAAAAAGCATCATGGCCAGTACCTGGCAATCCTTGGAGTACGTACCCGGAAAAGGCTATCAGGTACACGGCAAGCAGCAGATGCGCCTGGCAGGTGAGGATACAATGGGGATTGAGGTGGAGTTTAAGGAGTAAAGTTGAGAAGTTGAGAAGTTGAGGCTACCGCGGCAGCGTTGACAAAGTCTTTGTCTAAGCTCCTGCGGTAGCCTCAACTCCTCAACTACTTTAGTACCCTGGATTCTGCACCAAAGTAGGACTCCCACCAATGGCACTATTGAGAATCTCCTGAGCAGGGATAGGGAAATATTCGTGTTTGCCCTTGACAAACTTTGAGCCCTTCAAATAGACCCGTTTGTTTTGTTCAACGGTCAAATAATCATTGATTACCTGATCGGCAATACCCCAACGCACCAGATCAAAGAAACGGTGTCCTTCCATCGCAAATTCCAGACGCTGCTCAAAACGCACCGCATTGCGTGCCGCAGTTTTGTCCGTCCAGCTTGTTGCGTATTCCTTGATCACATAGTTGCCAGCTGGGTTACCGTTCGCCAGTTTCACAACAGCATTAGGATTAGCGGCGCGTTTGCGAATCAGGTTCACCAATTCCCGTGCTTTTTCCAAACTACCAATTTCTACTTCACATTCAGCCAGCCACAGGATTACGTGTGATAGGCGAATGATGCGGTAATTGTTGGCGTTTTGGCGTGGGTTACCCGTCCAGGTATTGGTACCATTTTCAGAGCGGTAAGGCGCATTTTTCTTGGGTGAAAAAGGCCCAGCATAAGCAGGGTCGCGGATATATTGGGAGTTGTGGATGCCCCAGTCGAGGTAAGGAACCCCTTCGCGACCAACTGTCCAGTCGAGGCGTGGATCGAGGTTGCCTGCGTAAGTCTGAGAATTGGTACCCGGTACATCTCCTTGATTAAAGTTACTGATCAGCGGCAAGCCGTCTGCATCCGTTTTAAAAGCATTGACCAGGTTTTGTGTAGGCTGGAAAAAGCCGCAGCATGTGGTCAATGCACCACCACCGTAAGGATAGTTGAGGGTTGCGCCCCGGTTACCATTGTTCGAAATAGCTGCGCCATCATTTACGGAGTGCTGGATTTCGAAGATGGACTCGGAGTTGTTATTGGTTGCTGCACGGAAATTGTCGTGGTAATTGTCCACCAGTTTGTAGCCACCCGTATTGATGATGGCTTCTAAAATTGGCTTGGCTTCGGCGTATTTGCCCTGGAAAAGATAAGCCTTGGCCAGGGTAGCTCCCGCTGCCCATTTGGTTGCTCGACCTGGTGCGCCTGCCCAACGGTTGGGTAAGTTGTCATACGCAAATTTCAAATCCGCTTCGATGTTTGGCCAAATTTCCTTGTCGTTGGGCAATTTGGTACTTAGTGCATCCGCAGCGTTGTAGGTTTTATCATCAACGTAAGGCACTTTGTTGAACATTTTACGTGCCTCAAAGTGATAATGACCACGCAAGAAACGCGCTTGTGCAATCGCCAGGTTTTTATCCACGTCGCTCAAGTCAGTGGCTTTAGGCACCAGTTGGATGACGTCATTAGAACGAGCCACGCCATCGTAAACTGCCCGCCATTTGCCCCGGAAGTGAGTCAGGTCGGAAGTATGGGTAAACGTTTCGATGAGGGAAATTTCGGGTTGGTCCCCAGCATTACTACCTTTATAAGCATCGTCTGAAGTAACAGACCCGTACACCCAGTTGTCGGCAGAGCCCGTCCAGTCGGGGAATGGAGAACCTACGTTGGTCTGTACGCCGTCCAGGAGAGAATAAGCGCCGGTTAATACCAGATTGACCCCGGCAGCATTGCTCAGGGTGGCTTCACTCAATACACCCAAAGGGGTAACCGATAGAAACTCATCGTTGCAGGAAGCAGCCGAAAGCATGGCTACCATTACTGCACTTATGATTTTTATTTTTTTCATGGTTGAAATCAGTTTAAAAGTCCAAAAGCGGTGCTTTTGAAAATGGATTTAGAACGTTAAGCCCAGGCCAAAGTTGATGGAACGGAATGCAGGATAGGTACCTTCGTCTACCCCAATTTGGCGGTCAGAACCGGCACTGTAGCTCCGCAGGTTTACTTCTGGATCCAGCCCTTCATACTTGGTAATGGTCAATACGTTTTGGCCTTGAGCCCATACCCGCAAGCCGCCTATTCCCAAGCGGGACATCAGTTTTTGT
>JAAFHQ010000837.1 GCA_013298445.1 Chitinophagales bacterium
AATCGGGAGCCTCATCAAGTAGGGGCGGCGTTTCGAAGCTTCGCCAGTTTTTGAAAAGGGCAAGCAGGTCGCTGTATTGGGCAGAACCTTTGATGGGGGCAGGTTCGGATTGACAGCTGTTGAGCAGGCAGGCAAGGAGTAAGGCTAGGGAAAGACGCATGGTGAACTTGGTTTTGTGCTGAACAAGATACAAATCGTAACCAAGTTATTGAGCATATTTTTGCGCTTCCACAAACCGATCTTTAACATTTGTTCCTCGACCACTCACTCCAGGAGCCTACATAGAGTTTGGGAATCTCCAAACCAGCCTGGGCCACCGCCAACAAAGTATGGCAAGCCGTCACCCCCGAGCCACAATGAACGATCAACTGATCGGCGGGCCTTTCTGCAAAAGCTTCCAGGTATTTGGCTTTTAACTCAGTTGGCGACTTGAATAAACCATCCGCATCCAGGTTTTCGCTGAAGGGAATATTGATGGCTCCGGGAATATGCCCCGCAATCAAATCGATGGGTTCCACCAAACCGAGGTAGCGGTTGAGGTCCCGCACGTCGATGACCAAATAATCGGGATTCTGAGCGACCTGTTCCACCTCGGCTATATCGGCCAGTGGCAATTGCCAGGCGTTAATCGGGTAGGGGAGGCCTTCTTTTGGCTGCTCTGTGCTTGAACTCAGGGGAAAACCAGCTCGCTCAGCAGCCTGGATGCCACCATCGAGGACTTGAACCTTGGAATGCCCGATGGCCAGGAGCATCCACCAAAAACGGGCAGCTGCATTGGCTCCACTTTTGTCGTCGTACACCACGACCTGGCTTCGGGGGCTGATGCCGAGTTTGCCCAAGGTTTCAGAAAATTGTTCCAAAGTGGGTAAGGGGTGTCTTCCACCTTGGGACACATCTGCTTTGATGTCGGCCAATTGGCTGTCGAGGTCTACAAATAGGGCACCTGCCAGGTGTTTTTGGGCGTAATTTTCCTGGGCATTTTTGCCGTTGGTAGCATCGATGAGGACCAAGTCAGGGGAATTGGCGAAGTTCAGGAGTTCAGTTGCTTGGATGAGGGGTGGGAATTTGAGCTGCATAATGAAATGGATTAGCTGTTTGTTGTTGAAACACCTCCAGTTGATGTTTTAGTATTTCCAGCAAAGCTGCAAATAAAATTTTTAAACCATTGGTGCTAATACTCAAAGATGTACCGTATTGTCGATAGTGCATGGTTATCAAATTCCCCTTCCATAATTCCCAACAACCCTTCCCCAAGTTCCACGGTACATTTCCAAATTTTAACCAAAGAATCACGCTGCGCTTATTATTTTGCACTTTCCTAAAATTATAGGAAAAGAAATACGTTTTTATCATACGTTTTTCTAACCCGGAAAGACCGAACGACCACACCGATTATGCGCATTGTCTTTGTACTTTTTTGTGGATTGTGGGCTACCTGGCTTGGTGCACAGACCTTTTTTCCAGTCAAAATCAGCAACCGTTGGGGTTTGATCAATGGAGAAGGGAAACTGGTCATTCAACCTCGGTACGAAGCCATCGGCGACTTCAAACTTTACGGCTATGCCGTTATGCAACGCGAAGGCAAGGTGGGCATGCTCGATCGGCAGGGTAGGGAGGTGGTTGCACCCCAATACGAAGACCTGCGCGTACTGGATTCCTTGTTGGTGGCGGTGATGGATCAGGGGCAATGGATGGTAGTCAACCTGCAAGGTCGAATCATTTTGCCCAAGGGCTACGACCGTTTGTTGGTATGGGAAGGTGGCTATCTGGCCTATCGCCAAAACCAGAAATGGGGCGTGGTGAACCGAGAAGGCCGCAGCATGGTACCTGCTCAATACGACGAGGTCCAATTCAAACAAAACAGTTTCATTCAAACCTCGAACGACGGCCGCCTGGGTTTGTATTTGCTCAACGGGAAAGAACTCCTTAGCGCGGTCAATGAACAAATAGAAATTCTGAACGATAGCCTCTTTTTTTTCCGACGCAATCAACTTTGGGGCGCCATCGACCACCGGGGAAGACAAATGGCACCCAATCGTTTTCAATCCTGGCGTCGTTTATCCGATAGTTATTTCATTTTCCAAAACGGTGCTCAAAACCTGCTGTTTTCTTCCATTTGCAAAGGTATCGTGACCGATGGGAAAACCTACGACGACTATTACCCCCTTACTACCCGCTACATCATCACCCGCAAAGACAAAACTTTGGGGCTGATCGATTGGTGTGGCAAAGCCATCCTTTCGCCGCTTTACGATGAAATATTGCCACACTCACCTTCGGTGTTTCGGGTTAATTTTAAAGGACAATGGGCCTTATTGAAGGAGGGCGACCAGGAGTTGACTCCTTTCAAATATGGCTACATCGCTCCCCCAAAGGGGCCCGTGAGCATCGTCAAGCAGGGCCAGGATTTTGGCCTGATCAACCTGGCGGGCAAAGAACTTACCCCGGCGCGGTACCGCAAAATTACCCTGGAAGGCAATCAAGCCAAAGCCTATAAAAAAACCACCAGTACCGGGCAAGCCGAGGCTCTCGACCTTCTGCGCTTTAATGAGGCCGGAGAATTGGTAGCGGACCAAAGTTTGGAGCGTCACTTCAAGGTGCGTATCGGCACTGTTAACAACAACAATACGCGTATTCTGGAGAAAGACGAAGCTGGTTACGTTTTGGAAAAATACGAATGGTTTTATGCCGCAAAGGAAGACCGTTGGGGGCTGCGCAACATTTCCGATGGCAGCATTCAAATTCAGCCTACTTTTCGGCGCATCAAGGTGGAACCCGAACTGGGGCTGACCCTGGTGGGTATGCCCAGCTCGAAGGACTATGAATTTGAACGCACTACCTACCGCTTTGAATACATTTATGGCCTGATCGACAATAATCTCGGAGCTCTGGTTACTGAGATCAGCGCGGTTCATTTTTTCCTGGAAGATTTCCGTCAGGGCAGTACCTGGGCTCGTTGCTGGATGCAATCGGGGCGGTTTGGTTTGGTCAACCGCCGGGGGCAATTCCATACCGAGGATTTTTCTTTTATTGGCCCCTTTCAAGACGGGGTGGCGCGAATGAGCCAGGTGGGACGTGTCTCTGGTGCACTAAAACCCAACCAGGATTTGGGCAAACTTCAGGATTACCTTACCGATTTAGCCTCACCAGTCAGCCTGGCTGACGTGACGCAATACGACCAGATTTTTCGCGACAATGCCTACCTTACCTGCGAATCTTGCACCTGGGGCTATGTGGATACCTCCGGGCAAATGCGCATGAAACCACAGTTTACCTTCGCCCGG
>JAAFHQ010000838.1 GCA_013298445.1 Chitinophagales bacterium
TTCAAAAAAAGCCTCAACGGGTAGTTGAAATAAAAAATCAATAATGCGTTTATCCAGAAACGGAAAGGTGGTTTCTATGCCTGATCTAGCCGCATTGCAATCCAACTCCGGTGCTTCAAACTCAGTATCCTGATTCCAGATGTTGTCCTGTAGATTTTTATAGTCAAAAAAACCCTGTTTTTGGTGGTAGGCTTCGAGTCTTTGTAGCAGTTCCTGTTTTTCAGAATTGCTCATCTCAAAAGGTAATTCATCAAGGGACCAGGGATAGGGCCTTTTTTTGATTTGATACCAGCGTTTCATCATGCCAAAAGGAAGCATGGGCAGTACCAGCTCCGATTTGAGTAAGGTATAATAATGTTGATTCGTGGAAGCTTGCCGTTGTTTTAGCATTTTCCAAAACCTTACCAATTTCCCTTTCCTCAACAAATGAGCTAGAGGGTAAATTCCATGGAGGGATACGGTCATATCACCGAAGTACCCCGACAATTCCCGGCGCACGTTCTGCCCTTGAAGCTTGGCATACAAAGCGGAATCAACATAGTGCCACAGGTCGAACAGGGCCATGTGTTGATCAAATTTTTTTTCAATACCTCCCAAAAAGGAATGTTCTCCACTGTATACAAAAGCTGCCCGGATGTTGGGTTCCTGATTCAAAACACTTTGGATGTACTCCCTTTCATCGGTATCAGGATAGGGCCAGTCAGGGCTCAAAACCGATGAAGCGGTATGCAACAGACGGCTACGCTCGCGGAGTTGGGGTGCTGCAATGCAAGCAATACTGGAAGAGTCGAGCCCCCCGCTCAGCGTCAGGCCCACTTCACAATCGGTACGCATCCGGTCGGCAATGGCTTGTTCCAACAAACTCCGCAACATTTGGCCATACTCAGCAGGGTTTTTAAGCCGCAGGGTCGGCTGTGGTTCCGGTTTCCAATAGCGGCTGATGTGGAGTTTCTGGTTTTGTAGCACCAGCGTATGTCCCCCGCGCAAGAGTTTGATGTTGGTCCAGCCACTATGGTCTGGTTGATCGTAGAGGTCAATCACGAAATCGCGCACATGACTGTGGTCGATCTGGGTAGGAAATAATTTGCTCAGTACAACTGCTCTCAATTCCGTAGCAAAAACAAAAAAACCGTTTTGATACGCGTAGATAAACGGCCTAATCCCCAGGTGGTCTTTGCCGCAAAACAATTTTTGCTCCTGTTCATCCCAAATGGCAAAAGCAAAATCACCCAAAAAATTTTCCACACAACGCTCACCCCACTTGCGATAGCCCAGGCCAATCATTTCGGGATCGGTGATGCGCTGCCTGCGCTCCTGGGGAATGCGCAACTTATCCATGAGTACCTCACGCTCGTCCAAACGGGCCTGGGCTGTTACCACCAGGCCCTCAATCAGGCAAGGGGATTGCTCGTATTGAGACTCTGGGGTAATCCTCAGCAACAAATGCCCCAATCCTATGGCACCACGGTGGTAAATGCCACTGCCATCTGGGCCACGGTGCGCCAGGTTTTCGCGCATGGATTCCAGCCAGGCACCTTCGATGGGGGCTCCACAGGTATGGAGTATGCCGAAAATTGCGCTCATCTCTGGCCTACTTTCACTGGTTTTTTTCTTTTAAGGCGAGTAGCACAATCTTTGGGATTCGGGACAGAAAGCGCACAATCAGCCAGGATTTTATACCCTTATCTGGAAGCTTCTGCTCAAATATTGGAGTGGGTTTGAGGTGATTCAGGATCAAGGCCCAGCGGTTTGTCCATTTGTACCGCGTCTTCCAAAAAAACCACAAGCGCGCGGCATACACGCGATAGCCCTTTTCTGCGGGAACTGGCCTTTTCGCCAAGGCCTTAACACGATTGTGAATGAGGTTTTGCACACTGGCCTGCTTCAATTCTTGCTGTATAGGCTCTGGCAGGTTTACCCCCGTCAAAGTTTGGGCCAAGCCTAGTCCAACCTGGAAGAGTCGAGTGGTATCGTAACGCTGGTTGATCTGCATTAGCCAAGGCCAATCGAGCTGATCCGTTGAGGATTGCAAGAGTTTACCGATGTCGAGCACCTGCTTGAGCTTTCCCCAGCCGTCCTTTGCTCCGTGATGCAAGACAACCAAGAACAGTTGAGCAGTTGGGCTAAAGACTGAGATGGTTTGCCCCTGAAAAAGTTGCAGTTGGATTTGATCTTGCAGATCGGCCAGCTGAACGTTTAAGCCCAGCTTTTGGTGGCTGATACTACTATGGTATTCAATCAGGAAAATGCGCTCCTCTTCAAAGAATTTATCAAAATTGTATTCCCCGTTGAATTGCAAAATTCCCTGAGCATCGTCACCAAGGCTCCCTGTTTCAGTGAGGTAACCCCGCTTATACATGATTTGTTGCACTTTGACCAGGTCTTGTGGTGCTATAAAAAGATCGACGTCGCCACCCTCGCGCTCGGCGATGCTTCCATAGGCACTGTGCCCCAGCCAAAAACCTTTGTAGGGAACCGCTGTAATATTTTCGGATTGAAGGAGTTTTTGAATTTGTAAAAACTCGCCAGCATAGGCCATCTGTAGCATAGCTATGCTTCGGTTGGTTTCGTTCAGTTGAGCCACTACGTTTGTTGGAACCAATGCTACCGGCAGCTGGCGCAATAGCGCCGCAGCCTGGGGCTGGATACTGTGGCCAGCGGCCAGGTTTGACCAGGCTGTCCAATCAATCGGCTCTTCCACTACCAAACGCTGCGCTTCCTGCAGCGCTCGCACAGGCGCGCCCAATTGAATGGCTTGTTGAAGCAGGAGGTATTCGGGGGAGGAAGTCAATCGACTTGTAGTTTTTATTAACTGTGTAAAATGTGCTATCGGTTGTAGTGTCCCAGCTTTTCGCTTTTCACTTTTCGCTCTTCCAACAAATGTAAAGCCAACAACAACTCCGCCAACATCCGCTGAAAGGCATAATACCAACCCCGCCAACCATCTAATATCCCCCCCTTGAGGATCAGGCAGTAAAAAAAAACTACAAAAGGGGCCAATACGATCTGCTTGCGCACCCAGTCATTGAAGCGGGAAGAACCTCCATCTGCTGACTGAAATTTGACGATTTCCTGCTGTACGTAACGATCTTGCGCCCAGAGCCAGCGGGAGAGTGATTTGCGGTCGTCGTGGTGAATGTACCCCGGCAACAACCCAATGCTGCCCGTTATCTGTACCTTGTGGGAATGCCCGTCGTTGAGGTACTGCGCCAGGGTGCGGCTGTACAAGACCTTGCGATTCGGGTACAAAGTTCCCCGCAGGGGTTTGCCGTAAATGGCGTAT
>JAAFHQ010000839.1 GCA_013298445.1 Chitinophagales bacterium
TACAAACCACAGCAGCAACAACACATAGTACACCTTCCGGTTCTGCACCCGGTACATAGAAACGAACAGTGCCACATAAAAAACCAACTGCATGACCAAAAATAAATAACTGGGGCTAAGCCCGGTACCATGCAATTGAAGGCCAAAATAGCCCATGCCCCATTGATAAGAATTGCCATCAAAAACACTGCGTAGCAAGGGCAACCATACCATCAAAAAGGTCAAAGAAATGATCAGGCTAAGCCAGGTACTGAGCCGGCTGGAGCTGCGGTGTGCAACAAATGATTCCATCGTTTTCAATTTTTGTTTCCCCAAGGACGCCAGAAAATGGGCTAGAGTTATCAAAAATTGCTCGTTTGGGGTGAAATCAGGCTATTTGGGACGGTTGGGAAACCAGTGCAAAAACGGAGTCCATGTATTGCCGGGATACTGGAATGGGAGCCTTGACATGATTGAGAAAAATTGTCAGCTTGTTGCGGTTTCCGTGGATCTGTTGCAGGTGAGCCAGGTTGATTAGATAGGAACGGTGGCAACGCAATAAGGCTGGATGCAAGGCTTCTTCCTGGATACTTTTTAAACTCTTACGGAACAATGTTTTGATCACCCGGTCATCTTGTAGGTGATGAATGGACACGTAGTTGTCGTCGGATTCAATGAACAACAATAGTTTTAAAGGCAGGGTGAAGTGGTCTTTTTGATTTTCGGCGGTAAAGACGAGTAAAAATTCATCCTCTCCGGCCCGGTAGGTGTAGGGATGATCCGTTTCCAATGCCTTGTGGAGTTCCCGAATTTTGAGGTACAAAAACAAACCACCCAAGGGGAATAGACTCAAGGCAGCGATATTGGCCAGAAATTCAAAATAGCTGCTCAGTTGGAAATCGTGCCATCCTCCTAAAAAGTTGTAAAAAAGGAAGACCCCACTGCTGAGCCATACCATCGACCAGATGATCCAGCCCAGCATTTTACCTCGTGTTGGTTGTTTGATCAGCATGGGAAAAATAAAGAATTCATTAATAGCCAAAAGTAGACTGATCAGCACCCACATGAGCAAAATCGCCAGGAAAAATTCCAGCGTAATGGTCTCTTGGGTATTGTAATTGTTTACCCCAAATGGTTGGAAAAAGAGCAGGAACAGAAACACAAAAAAGCCCGCCATCAATACGGAGTAGATTTTTTCCCTCCGATTGAGCACGGGACTTTTTGTTGCCAAACCAGCTTTGAGTTTTGCCCAATAATTCATGTCTCTATTAGGCTAAAGGTGAATAATGCATAAACAATACCTTTTTCCTGATCAAGTTAAGGGAATTTGGGGAATCCATCTACTAGCGTTCTCTCGATAAGTCCAGCTCTAGCTCCTCCCCTGCCATACGCCCTAACAGATGTAAACTTCGTCCGTCTTCACTTGGAAAAGCTTTTCCTGTAAAATCACCGTATCCGTTGTAGGAACCCTTGAATTGAATCGAAATTTCATGATTTTTCCCATTGTAAGTATACCTACAATTTTCTTTATCACTGGCGCCAAAAACAAAACAGCAAAGGCCATCGCGTTCAAAATAGATCTTGGTCAATACGTCATCAGCATTGGTGGTGTCTGAACCTGGAGCCGCTTTCAGCACATAAGTGCCCCGAATGTTTTGCGGCCTGATTTCGGTGTAATAACCTGCAAAAGTGAGGGCAAAAGGGATAAAAATCATCAGAAAACGGAGGCCATTCTTGCGGAAGGCCACACTTAATCCTGAACGTTCCGATATTCCGCTGGCAGGCAGAAAAAACTGAATCAAGCGCCGATAATCCAGCAGCAACAAATAAAGTAGCCCCAAAGACAGGATGATCGACTGAAAGGTGGCGCCAGCGTTCAGACCATAAAAAATGTTGATGAACAGGATATTGAGCAATACGGGCAGCAATAGGGTTACGCCCAACAAACGAGTTCGAGAAAACAGCAGCAACACGGAGCCTCCAATTTGAAAAGCAGCTACAATTAAACCAAAAGGATAAGAAAATCCAAAATAATGCCAGGTCAGCCACTCCCCGGAAAGTGCGCTCAGTTTTTCGTCGTACATGAAATTGGGCACAATGAACTGTTGGCCAAAGATTTTTTTAAAGCCAAAAATTGAGATATTGAAGGCCAATCCATAGCGGATTATGCCTTGCCAAAGTTCCAGTTCCGTGCCGGCGGATTCGGGGAATTTACGCCCCTTGCGCTGCCAGATAAATGGATACACCAAACCCAGCAACAAACTGAGTCCACAAAGGCCAAAGACCACTTCGGGAATTACCCAGGAGCCAGGCAAGGTTCTACCCAGCACCAAAAAAACGGCGCTGAGGACTAGACCAGTTAAAAAGCAGGTCAGGAGTTTTTGAAAAAAGGAGACTTGTTGCATTGAGTGTAGGTTTGTGCGATGAACAAACCCTTAGATGAACAAGTCTCCTTTTTTGGCGTGTCTGTTTTTTATTGCCTTTACTTCTTCCTGCGCATGGCATAAGATTGTGAACGGCTAGCCTTCATTGCCATTGCCACATCATGTTGCGACATGTAGTCAAACTCCTCCATTTGCCGCTCGTAGCGCAAGATTTCTTCGTATTGTTTTTTCAGTTCTTCGCTGGGTGGCAGGGTTTGGAAATGTTGCTCCATCAAGGCTTTTATTTGTTGAATCAAACGTTTGGCACCCTCCCGGTCGCCTCTTTCAACCAGGCGAATGGCTTCTTCATATTGGTCATTGGCTACAAACAGGGTGGTTTGTTCCAAAACAACGGTTTGAGCCCCGGCAGTAACTTTTTCAGAATCAGCTGTGGCTGAAATGGCAATGCTATGTTCACTTTCGATATGGCCGTAAGTGCCAACCACATTGTCGTATGCCAGTTTCACCTTAAAATTGAAGTTTTGAGCAATGGGCCGCAAGGCAGTCATTTTTAACAAAACCGCCTTTTTCTCCTTACTGAATAAATCATTAAAATTGATCTGCACCTTATCGTGGCTGATTTCAGCGGGGAAGCCATATACTTTTTCGCAGCGAAAATCCCCGATCGGCAACTGGACTTCCAAGGTGACACCTTGCGCAACCACGGCCAGGAGGCCTTTCAGTTCCTCTGCAAAAATACTGGGAATTTTATCCGGGCTTTCTATAAAGTAATAATTGGCCCCGCCGTATTCTGACAACCCGGTCATCAGCAGCTCGTTGAAGTCGGCACCCACCCCAAATGTTGAAAGGGCAATGCCCGCATTGCGGAATTTATCCTGCGCGATTTGTTGCAACATGGCAGGGTCGGTG
>JAAFHQ010000086.1 GCA_013298445.1 Chitinophagales bacterium
TTGCTCTTCATTGGCTTTTTGGGTGGTTTTGTGCGCGAGCTCAATACCCTCTCCGCCCTGTATCCGGTGCTGGTACTGATCATTGGCACCTCGGACATTGTCCACATCCTGTCCAAGTACAACGACGAGCTGCACAAAGGCAATGAGCGCAATACGGCCATGTGGAACACCATCCGCGACGTGGGTTTGGCCACCTTTATGACCGCCCTGACCACGGCGATTGGGTTTGCCTCGCTGGTCAGCAATCGGGTTATGCCCATCAAAGACTTTGGCATTAATGCGGCAGTGGGGGTCATGATCGCCTACTTTACGGTCATCCTCTTCACTACGGTAATGCTGACTTGGTTCCGCGCCGACCAGATTGCCCAACCCCAGAAAGAACATGCTTTTTGGGAGCGCCTGCTGCAATGGATTGTCGATTTCACCGCCAAATACCCTCGTCAGATTGTGCTGAGCACCTTGGGCCTGGTTTTAGTCAGCCTCCTGGGCATTTCCCGCATCACCACCAATTATGACATCATCAGTAACCTGCCCCGCAATAGCAAAATCACCAGCGATTTTTTATTTTTTGAAAAAAACCTGGCCGGCTTCCGCCCCATGGAATTTGCGGTGTATGCCCAGGGAGACTACCGCGTAACTGACTTTGAGGTACTTCGTGAAATGGAAAAAATTGAAAAAAAGCTGCACCAAGCCGATTTTGTGCAAGCCATTTTTTCCAGTACTGCCATTTACAAGAGTATCCACCAGATGACCCACAACAATCGCCAGGATGCTTATCGTTTGCCAGAAGACGCTGAAGAGTTTGCCCAATACCAACGCATGGCCAAACGCCTGCCCCAGCTCAACGCGCAAGTCCTGGTTAGCCGCGACGAGCGCAAAGCCCGCATCACCTCCCGGGTCAGTGACATTGGGGCCGATAACATCAAGGCCTATGGGCAAAAACTGGATGCCTGGATGGACAAAAACATCGACCCCAAAATTGTCAAAGTGCAACGCACGGGTACTGGCTTGGTGATGGATAAAAATGCAGCCTATGTGCGGCGCAATTTGTTGCTGGGCTTGGGATCATCGGTCGGTTTGATCAGCATCATCATCGCCTTGGTGCTGCGGAGTTGGCGCATGATGGTGATCTTTTTGGTACCCAATCTGGTCCCCCTGCTAGTAGCAGGTGCGCTACTGGGTTATTGGGGTGTAGAATTGGATGCGGGTATCTCCATCGTTTTTTCAGTCGTTTTTGGCATTGCAGTGGACGACACCATCCACTTTTTGGCCAAACTCAAACTGGAGCGAAACCGGGGCCGCAGCGTTGAAGAAGCCCTGCGCACCACCCTGCTGGAAACCGGAAAAGCACTTATTCTCACCACGGTTTTTCTGTTTTTTGGTTTTTTAGTGCTGCTATTTTCCCAACACCCCACCAGTGTGATCATCGGGGTGCTGACGAGCATCACTTTGTTTGCTGGAATGCTTACAGAGCTTATGCTGGCACCCGTATTGGTGCGTTGGCTTTTGAAAAAAAATTGATGCTTTTCCTTGAAAATGAGGTCGAATTTTGCATCCTTTTTTTGTCATTTACGTATGAAGGGAAGTGCAGGTACGTACAACTTTGGAAAAGTTTGCTACCTTTACATTACATCCATAACCAAAAATCATGGGAAATGGGGGTTCTTGCTCGGTATTTTTATCCAATAACTAGCTTGCAAAAAACGCCCAAAACTCATTAATAACCTTAGCAAATGGAATCGTCATGTCAAAAATTTTTGCTGACGATGCTAACACTCTTTCTGTGTTGTAGCCTCGTAACCCAAGCAAAAACAGTAACAAACGAGACCGAACTGGACGAAGCGGAAATTACCCGCAGACTTCACACGATGGAAAACAGGGTAGTGAAACCGCGGTACGATCCGGTTGTAATGAGCTACCTTCGAACTTATCTCGTTAAAGGCCGTGAAGGCACAGAGCAAATGCTCGGACGTCGGTTTATTTATTTCCCCCTCTTTGAAGACGTCCTCTTTCAGAATGACCTCCCTGAAGAACTAAAAGCACTATCCATTGTAGAGTCTGCTTTGCACAACCGGGCCATTTCCCGGGTAGGCGCAATGGGGCTGTGGCAATTTATGGCTCCAACCGGGCGCAGCCTGGGCTTACAGGTGGATGCTAACATCGACGAACGCCGGGATACCCGCCGCTCTACCGAAGCTGCTGCCACTTACCTCAAAAAACTCTACAAGGAATTTTCGGATTGGGAATTGGCTATTGCTGCCTATAATTCGGGTAGTGGCCGGGTGATTCGTGCCCTCAAGCGGGGACGTGGCACCAACTACTGGGCCATCCGAGGTGATTTGCCCAAAGAAACAGCCAACTATGTACCTGCTTTTATTGCAGCCAGCTATTTGTTGGAGCATTTCGACAAACATGGGTTGACGCCAAAGTTTCCAGCTGAAGAATTGTTGCTGACCACCTCTATTCTGGTACATCAGGATTTGACTTTTGAGGAAGTTGCAAAACTAACCGGAGTCAGCATAGAAACCATCGAGTTCCTCAATCCGGCTTTCAATCGCAAGTCCATCCCAGCCAGTGCCCGAGGGTACTACCTGACCATGCCCTCCAAGGTTATGGAAAAAGTGCGGGTGTATTTGGAAAGCAACCGCCCCGATGGTGCCGTCAAACCAGAGCTGATCAGCAGCATGAACGCGCCCAAAGTGCGCGACGTGTCGGCAGCAAGCGCCCTCGTGGAAGAAAGCCACGAAGTGAGCACTGGCGAAACCCTGGAGGCCTTGGCCAAAATGTATGGCTGTACCGTAGACAAGATCAAAGAGTGGAACAAACTGGATTCCACTGCGATCGCTCCTGGACAATTCCTCAAAATTTTCCGCGCCAAGAATTGGAAGTTGCGCGTTGAACGGATGGAAACCTTCAGCCTGATTCCGATGCTGCAATTGGGCTTATTGGAGTCTGCAGGAAAAATAACAGCGCCCTCGGCCAAAGATCTGGCGCCTGAGCAAGAATCGTTTCAGTACTATGTAACGACGCGGCCAGAAAGTATTTTTGAAATTGCCGATCGTTTTCCTGGTACCAATTTGCAGGACATCCTCAAAATAAACGAGCTCAATTCCAATCGCATCATTCGCGCCGGGATTCGATTAAAAATCCGCAAACTTTAGCTTTTTTTAGCTCAATAAAGTGACTTACTCAAAAGGCAGCCGTCTTTTGAGTAAGTTTTTTTATTTTACTTACTATAAAAATCAACATCATGTCAAATCAATTTGCCGACATCCTTGATCAACACCTGAACGATGACAATTTCATCGACAATTTGAGCCAACAAATCGGCGGTGCGGAAAGAGAACAAACCCGTGCAGCCGCCAATGGAATCGTTGCAGCGATGTCTTCTGCAATGGCCAAAACGGCCACTACAGAAAAGGGTGCCAGTGGCCTGATGGGCATGTTGGATGCAAACCACGATGGCAGCATCATCGATGACGTGATGAACATGGTTTCTGGTGGCGGCGGACAGGCGGGCGGCCAAGCCGGCTTGATGCAAAATGGTGCAGGTATTGTGAATTCACTATTGGGCGGCAAACAAGGCGGCATCATCGACATGATCAGCAAAATGAGCGGCTTGAGCGGCGACAAAACGGGCAATTTGATGTCCATGTTGGCACCCATCATCATGAGTGCGCTCAGCAAAACGGGCAAACAGCAAGGTGGCGGCGGTTTCGATATCGGCGGCATCCTCAACATGCTACAAGGCACCCAGCAGAAAAAAGCCAGTGGCAATCCAGCCATGGACATGATTGGCCAATTCCTGGACAAAGATGGCGACGGCGATTTCACCGACGACCTTTTGGGCGGATTGGGTGGATTGTTTGGGGGCAAAAAATAAGGCAAGAAAGCTTCCATATGGGATTTGGGCTGCTGCGGTAGATACTGCACCAGCCCATTTTCATTGTGGGCAAAATGTATCGGTCAGGACAGATTGAGCACTATCCGGTAGGGGATTGTAAACCATCTACAATCTTTTACCGTATTGATCATTATCTAATAGATTTGGTGAACAACCACATCAGCAACACCATTTATTCAAACAAACGTTCAAACAATGATCAATAAACTTTTCCTGGGCCTGATTGCCCTACTGATTAGCATAAGTGTAAATGCACAAGACACCAGCCTCCAAAAAATCAAAAAAACGGATGCGGAGTGGAAAAAACAACTTACCACCCAGCAATACTACGTGACCAGACAAGCTGGAACGGAGCGCGCTTTTCAAAATGCCTATTGGGACAACCACGAAAAGGGTGTTTACAAATGTGTTTGTTGTGAGCTGGAATTGTTCAACTCAACTGCAAAATTTGAATCAGGTACAGGTTGGCCCAGCTTTTTCAAACCCATTGATCCCAAACATGTGCAGGTAAAAGGAGACGATAGCCATGGCATGGCTCGTACCGAAGTGGTGTGTAGTCGTTGTGACGCGCATTTAGGCCACGTTTTTGACGATGGGCCACGACCAACCGGGCTTCGGTATTGTATGAAGGCCATGCACTTGGGTCAACCCCATTCAGCGCGGGATCGACTACCACCAGAATATTACGGATTTCATCGGGGTCCATTTTGGCTAATTCGGCAAAGGAATTGATGCCAGCAGTGAACAGGATTTTTTCGATGGGTTCATCAATACCCAGGATCAATTTGAGGTCGTTCAGGGCAGGTACAACATGGATTTCTTCAAGCTCCAAGCTACGTGCCTCCGCAATGGTGTTGGATTCCGCAAATTCTTCGGGGGTGTCATCAATCAATTTTTGAGCTTGCCCAACCCAATTATCCTTTTCAATACGCCCCTCAAAAAAGCTGATTTTTGTGGTTATTTCGGCAATTTTCTCAGCATCCCATGCCGCAATGTCTGCGTAGGTGAAAACCCCGGCATCATTGAGTTTCTTTTCTAAAAATGGGCCAATGCCTTCAATGGCGGTGAGGTCGTTTTTATCTCCTGTGCGCAGCAAAACCTTGTCAGGGTTGAACAAGTTAGAAGGTTCGTTTCCGAAGTTGGGGGTTTCTGGTACTGGTACAGGCTCAGCAGGAATTACTTTGGGTACAAAAAAATCACCCGCAGGTTCACTGATGCCAGGATCAGGCGTCGGTTGAGGGTCTATCGAGGGTATGGGTTGCAGATCTACCAAACGATCCTCACTGGATTCACCCAATTTCCGCAACAAAGCCGAGTTTTCTTCGGTGAGACGAGCCAACTGCGTTTCGATGGCCGCCAAACGATCCAGCGCCTCTCCACTTCCGCCTACAGGTACGTCCACAGGGCTTGCTCCACCTTCTACAAGCTGGGCATTTTTGGTTTTTAGCCCCAAAATTTGATCGTTCAGGTCATTGATGATGCTGGCTGAAGCCTGCTCTGCTGCCTTCGTTTTGTCCAATTCCACCTGCGCGGAAGCTACCAGTTGGTTTAACCTGGCCACTTCTTCTGCTCCACGACGAATTTTCAATTGAGCCTCTTCGGCTTCAAAGGCAGCTCGCTTCAAATCGGCTTCTTTCAGGGCCAATTCATGTTGAACTTGATCCAACTCTAGCTGTCTGGCCGTCAACTGTTGATCCTTTTCTTCCAATTGGCGATTCAATTCATTGACATAGCGGTTACGTAAAAAATAGCCTGCCAATAAGCCAAACAAAAAGGCAATGATCAACCAGCTAAGGATTAAGATGCTTTGTTCGGTATCCAGGTTGCTGAAGAGTTGATTTAAGTTTTCCATGTCGTGTACGTTGTAAATTGGGTTCGTTATGGATTAGGTTCATACCCGATTTGACGCAATTTAATTACTTTAATGAAAAGTCAGATGCTCTACTCAATGATAAAATTAATTCTGCGGTTGCGTCGCTGGCCTACTTCCGTATTGTTGTTACTGACCGGATATTTTCCACCTTCCGAAAAAGCGGCCATCTGGCGGGGAGGAATACCCAGTTCTCGAAAGTAACGCAGTACGTTTTGGGCGCGTTGAGTGCCCAGCGTCAGGTTCGTTTTGGCGTCTCCCTGATTGTCGGTATGGCCAATGATGCTGATTTTTTTGTCTTTGTGCAAAGCCAGAAATTGGCGCACGGAATCAGCGTATTCCACCAGGGGCAAAATCGGCCGAAATTCACTACCCTTGGGCACAAAACTTTCATCCGAAAAGGTCATGTCCTCAAAGGTATAGGCCAAAGGCACAAAATCCACACTTTGTGCTGGAGTATAGGCATTAAAGGTAATCGGCTGCTGGCGGATGGCTCCTGCGCCAGTATTGAAACTCAGGGTAATGCGATCAGGGTCGAGTTTGCGCTGAATGAGTAAATCGCGCACAGCATTGGCGCGAGCCAGGCCTAGGTTCTCGAAAAAGCCCCGGTCTTCGCCTTCTTCATCGATACCATAGCCCCCCGTGATGTTGAGCAAAAGGTTGGGGTTTTCCTGCAAATACGCCGTGATTTTATCCAAAAAAAATGCGTTATTGGCGTTGAGTTTGGGCGCAACTTGACCAGTATCAAAAGCGAAATGGTCGTAAGCTTTGAGAATGGTTTTGGTACCGTGATTGAAGTCCAGGGTTTGTGGCCGCTCGTTGGTGTTGTTGACTTCCGTTTTTGGGCCAAGCATCAGACTAACGCACCACCAACAGGCCAACACAGCCAGGGCAATAAAGGCAAGAATGGGTAATAAATTTCTCATTATGTAATGGTTCTTGCGTTTTTAAACAGGTTTTAAACCCGCAAAATTGTTTTTTTTCCTATTTCTTTGAAAATATGTTAAAAAAATCACGAACATGAAACTGCGCTGTACCACCAATAGCATCCGTTTGCGGGTGCGAAAATCGGATTTGGACCTATTACAAAACCATGGTGAAGTAAGCACCCCCATCAATTTTGCCCCGGGAATTAAATTGGAATACACCCTCAAACTGGGGCAAGTCGAACAGCCTCAAGCCAACTACGCAGCACAACAAATCACGATACTGTTGCCCAGCGAGCTCGCTACGAATTGGATCAACAGTGAAGAAGTGAGCATTGAATACCAGCAAGCTTACACTGATGGTCAATACCTGCAATTACTAATTGAGAAGGATTTTCCCTGTCGACATACTGCAGAACAAGACCTGCAAGACACCTTTTTTGAACTGGCGCCTAAAGATGATCTTTCCTGTTGAGTCAGGGTATTCAGGTTCATTTTCGAACACCAAAGTGTCCGATTTTGAACACTTTTATTGCCTGTTATCCAGTTTTTTTGTATCATTGTATCTGTAAAGATTTGGTTAAGTTGAGGTTATGGTACATTTAGCCATGTGCTGCATTTTTGGCTTAGCCTTTGCCCTTGTTTTAGTGTACGTTTATATTGATTGATGGTATATGCAAGATAAATCAGACCTTCACCCAGGCGCAATATTGGTGGTAGACGACAATTCGGGCGTACTTACCGCTGCCAAACTTTTTCTGAAACGCCACTTCAGCCAAGTGGAAACCGAACGCAATCCTGAGAATTTGCCGACGCTGCTGACCAACATGCGCTACGATGTGATTTTGTTGGACATGAATTTTACCAAAGACCGCAGCAGTGGCAAGGAAGGTTTTTTTTGGTTGGAGCGCATCTTACAAATTGACCCTTCAGCGGTAGTCATCCTGATTACTGCTTATGGCGATGTGGAAATGGCAGTGCAAGCCATTAAAGGCGGTGCCACCGATTTTGTCCTCAAACCCTGGGAAAACGAAAAACTACTGGCTACCCTTCTTTCGGCCATGAAGCTCCGGGCCTCAAAGGTGGAAAATGACGAGCTGAAAGCCAAACAGAAGGGCCTTGCGATCGCCCACAATGACTCTATTCCTGAAATTTTGGGCAATAGTACGGCCATGCGCAAGGTTTTTGAAACCATCAACCGGGTGGCCCAAACCGAAGCCAACATATTAATCCTTGGCGAAAACGGCACTGGTAAAGAACTCGTTGCCCAGGCCATCCATCAGCAATCCCTACGGTCCAATGAACATTTTGTAAAAGTGGACCTCGGAGCCATCACCGAGACCTTGTTTGAAAGTGAACTTTTTGGCCACATCAAAGGTGCGTTTACCGATGCGCGCGACGACCGACCTGGGCGATTTGAAGCAGCCAACCGGGGGACTATTTTTTTGGATGAAATCGGCAACCTCACCGCCGGGTTACAAGCTAAACTGCTTTCTGCGCTGCAAAACCGCGTAGTCACCCGGGTGGGTTCCAATCAGGCGCGCCCTATCGATGTGCGGGTGATTTCGGCAACCAATATGCCATTGTATGAAATGGTGAAAGACCGGAGTTTTCGGCAAGACTTGTTGTACCGCATCAATACCATCGAAATCCATCTACCTTCCCTGCGTGAACGTGCAGAGGACATTTTGCTGCTGAGTGAGCATTTTTTACAGGTTTACAACCGCAAGTACAACCGCAATATTTCCGGCATCAGTTCATCCCTCAAAAAAGCCCTGCTCGCTTACCCCTGGCCGGGCAATGTGCGCGAGCTACAACACGCCATGGAGCGCGCGGTGATCATGGCCCGGGATTCCGGCTCACTACAACCCGACGACTTCATGTTGGGCTCTAATCCTTCCATCGATGTTGATGCGCTTTCAGCCGCCAGTATGAATTTGGAAGACATGGAACGCGAAACCATTCTCAAAGCCATTAAAAAACACCAGGGCAACATCAGTGAAGCCTCCAAGGAATTGGGCTTGACCAGGGCTTCGTTGTATCGGCGTTTGGAAAAATACGGAATATAGGTTGAGATGGTTGAGGGAGGTTGAGATGGTTGAGGCTACCGCGAGCGATTTTGACAATGGCCTTGTCTAAGTTACTGCGGCAGCCTCAACCTTCCTCAACCTTCCTCAACCTTCCTCAACATAACTCAACCCACATGTACCTTCGTACTTTTGCTTCCGGTTTGGTTTTGCGCATTCTGCTGATCGTGGCCTTGATCGGAGCAATTGCCTGGGCTTTGCCGCAGTCCAACCAAATGGCGCTTACCGCCTTGCTGATCATTTTACTGCTCTGGCGTGTCGTTAATTTGTTCAATTATGTCAACATCACCAATCGGAAGCTGGTACGCTTCCTGGAGTCGGTGCGTTACGATGATTTTTCAGTGCGTTTTGCGGCCAATCAGGACGATCCTACCTTTCGGGAATTGAGCAAACAATTCAATGATGTATTGGACGCATTCCGGCAAGTCCGTGCAGATAAAGAAGCCAATAGTCAATACCTGCAAACCATCGTTCAACACGTCAATACGGGCCTGCTGGCCTTTGATGAATCGGGCAGGATTGAATTGATCAACAATGCCGCCCTGCGGCTTTTGGGCTTGTATCGCCTCAAAACTTTAAAGGACTTACAAGAGGATAATCCCGAATTGCAGAGTTTGTTGCAAAACCTGATTTCGGGGGAGAGTGTATTGTTCCAGGCCTCCGCTGACCGGCAACTGTCGATCAGCAGTACCGCCATTCGTATGCGGGGCAAATTGATCAAATTGGTAGCCATCCAAAACATCCAATCCGAATTGGAAAGTAAAGAGTTGGAAGCCTGGCAAAACCTGACCCGAGTATTGCGCCACGAGATCATGAACTCGGTTACGCCCATTGCCTCGCTGGTGTCCACCATGCGTGACATCGTTCAGCAAGAAATGGAGCAACCCGATCACGGCCCCACCGAAACCTGGCAAGACTTGAACGAAGCCCTCGAAGTGGTGGAAAACCGTACCAATGGTTTGATGAACTTTGTCAATGCCTACCGCACTTTTACCAGCATTCCCAAACCCAATATGGATCCGGTACTGGTGCTTCCCTTGGTGCAACGCATTACCTCGCTTTTTGCCCCCACTTTGCGCGACAAAGGCATTCGTTTGACTTATGACATCCAGCCCGATGGGCTCGAAATCAGCATGGATCAGGATCAAATTGAAATGGTGCTCATCAATTTGATTAAAAATGCAGTGGAAATCCTGGAAGGGAAACCCAATGCCCGCATCGACATCCGCAGCTCACTCGATCAAACGACGCAACGCGCCACCCTGGAGGTCAGCGACAATGGCCCCGGCATCGAACCGGATAAACTGGAACAGATTTTTATTCCTTTTTACACCACAAAAGAAGATGGAACAGGCGTAGGTTTGAGCCTTTCGCGGCAAATTTTGCAGCTGCACGGTGGAGTGCTGGGCGTGGATTCGCAATTGGGGAATGGGGCGAGGTTTAGTTTGGTGTTTAAGGTGTGATACAAAAACACATTGCGTATTTCCTATATAACAAATCTGGATAAATGTGAACTTGCGTATGGGCTTTAAAAGCCTGCTTTTAGGTTTTATGCAAAATCCTAGAGCGTCTTTTCAAAAGGTTCAGCGTTATAACTTTGTGCCGTACATCACCTTTTGAAAAGTTCTTTAGCGCAAGATTGTGCAGACAACGCCCCCTTCGAAAGTCCGAAACTTTCGAAGGGAGCGTTTGGAGTCGCACTTCGTCTCCTGTGTTGTCAATGTGATTGGGAAACTAAAACTTCCAGGTCAAACTCACCGAAAAGTTGCGCGGAGCAATTGGGTTGACGCTGTTGTCGTCGTGAACATTGTACGACAAGACGTTGAAGATATTTGCCAATTTGGCGCGCAGCGCAAATTTGGCAAAATTGTACCCCGCCGTAGCGTCAAACTGGAAGTAATCCGAAATCTCCGTGATGCGGTAGGCATCATTGGCTACTTGCACCCGGGTGGATCTGCCCGCATAACGGGTACCTATGTACGCGGAGACAAAACCGAGGTTCAAACCTTTTAATTTGCCATCACTCACTTCGTATTGCACACTTGCATTGGCGGTATGGTTGGGGTTGTAGCGCAAGAGGCTGCCTTCCACAAAGGTGTTGCTTTTTACATATTTGGTTTCATTAAAACTATACCCCGCTATGATGATCAGGTTCGAAGTTACCCGGGCTGAAAAGTCTACTTCAACGCCCTGGCTACGTACTGCTCCGGCCAATTCCTTGATGTAGGTATACGTATTCCCATTGACCAGTGAATTCTGAGCCAGTTTATCATTGTCAATACGATAGAGCGTAATGTTGGCAGAAGCCCTTCCTTTGAACAATTCATTTTTTACCCCAACTTCATACTGATCAATGATGGAAGGCGGTAGTGCTTTTCCTTCAATGTCAACCCCGGTGTTGAAGCTGAAAGAATTGGAATAACTGACAAAGGCGGATTGATTTGAATTGGGTTGAAAAACAATACCCAACTTTGGCGAAAATGCGCCTTCTCTGGGCGAAGGAGTGGTAGTTAATTGCCCTTCGGCAGTAGTTACATTACTTTCCAGTTTTTGACTGGAATACCTGATGCCTGCCAGTACTTTAAATTTTGTACTCAGGGCAATCAAATCCTGGATAAAAACGCCATAACGGCTGGTAGGGTTATCCGAAAAATTCCCTTTCTTCAAGGTAGGGATATCGTTTCGGCTGTCGGAAGGCAAATTTTCAAAAATATTGACTGTATCGTAGCCATTCAACTGGGCATACTGCTGGGTTTGTTGGACAAAATGATCGGTATCAAAACCCAGCAGGAGCTGATGACTGATTTGGCCAGTATTGAAGGCTCCATTAACGTCTCCCTGAAGAATGAAATAGTTATCGGTGGAGGCGTTGCGCTGGATGTTTCGTGTCCAGAGCCCGTCCGCTTTGATCAGGGTTCCCTGGTTGGGGCGGGTAGTGCCAAAAACTTCTTGCTCGGTATCGCGGTAGGAGGAAGACAGGTTGAATTTCAACTTGTCATTGAATCGGTGGGTCAATGTAGCGGCAGCAGACGATTGTTTGCTGTTGACATAGCCCCATTTTACGCCCAAAAAACGGTCGCGGGGGTAATCGGGGATCACCGTGTAGTTGACGATCCCTGCTCCAAAATCGGGGGTCCGGCGATCGTCCAGGTAATCCCCTTCTACCAATAATTCCGTCTTTTTGCTCAATTTAAAGAGCAAGGAAGGGTTGATGTACACCCGTTCGGAGCTAACGTATTGCCGAAAACTGTTGGCACTTTGGTAGGTGCCATTCAGGCGGAAAGCCACTTTTTCC
>JAAFHQ010000840.1 GCA_013298445.1 Chitinophagales bacterium
ACCCAGGCCCTTGCTGAAGGTTCGGAGCGCCCTGCTTTCGAGCCTGGAGAAGATCTTGATATCCCCGCCAGCATCACCAGCCGGGAACAGTTTCAAAACGAATTGTACCGCCCAGACGACGATGAGGATGATTCTTTTGTGCCCACTACAGCCAAAAAAGAAGCCAATACTTCTGATCAGTCTGAGAATGATACGGTTGAGGAAGATCCAAATGACCGAAACAAAAGAACCCGTCGGCGCGTGACCCGTGAAGAGCTTGAACAACAACAAGCCCTTACCCGTCGTGACCGCAACATGCCCCGCCTGGAACGTACCCGTGATCGGAACGAACGTACTGAGCGCGAACGGGAGCAAGAACGTGAAGAAAGAACCCGTCCTGAACGCCCTACACCCACCCGGGATGAACGGCCAGTTAGGGATGAACGCCCTTCACGCGAAGAACAACGCCCTACTCGTGAGGAACGCCCCGAACGTGAGCGTGAACAAGATCGAGAAGAAAGAGGCGGGGGCCGAATGGAGCGCCCCACCCGTGATGACCGCGGCGAGCGTGACCGTCCTGAGCGCAATACCCGCTTTGAACGCAACGACCGCCCAGAGCGCAACGACCGCGACCGTTATGACCGTGGTGATAGAGACCGCGACCGCGATAGTAGAGGTGGTGACCGCGACCGTGAACGAGATGGCCGCGACCGCGATGATCGCGATAGAGACCGCGACCGCGACCGCGATGGAGGCCGTTTTGAAGATACTCCCGAGCGCCGCCAACCTGCTGCAGAAGAATACGAAGATTATGCAGCAGAAGAGGAACGTTTCGACATCGAACTCGATGGCATCATCGAAGGAGAAGGTATTCTCGAAATGATGCCTGATGGTTATGGTTTCCTACGTTCTGCGGACTACAACTACCTGACTTCACCCGATGACATCTACGTATCTCCTTCTCAGATCAAACTGTTTGGTTTGCGTACCGGGGATACGGTTTGTGGTGCCATTCGCCCACCTAAAGAAGGTGAAAAATATTTTGCCCTTTTAAAAGTGTCTAAAATCAATGGCCGCGACCCGGCGGAAATTCGCGATCGGGTGCCTTTCGATTACTTGACACCGTTGTTCCCTACTGAAAAAATGCGTTTGGTCAGTGCTCCAGGTTCCAAAAACATGGGCAACCGGATGATTGACCTCTTTACCCCCATCGGTAAAGGCCAGCGTGGTTTGATCGTGGCACAGCCAAAAACGGGTAAAACCTTCTTGTTGAAAGATTTGGCGAACGCCATCGCTAAAAACCACCCCGAGTGTTACATCATCGTTTTGTTGGTGGATGAACGCCCGGAGGAAGTTACCGACTTCAAACGTAGTGTAAATGCAGAAGTGGTTGCATCTACCTTTGACGAACCCGCTGAAAACCACGTACGGGTAGCAGGCATTGTGCTTGAAAAAGCCAAACGCCTCGTAGAATGTGGTCACGATGTGGTGATTATGCTCGACTCCATCACCCGTTTGGCGCGTGCTTACAACACCGTGGCACCTGCTTCTGGCAAGGTACTTTCCGGTGGTGTGGAAGCCAACGCACTGCACAAACCTAAAAAATTCTTTGGTGCTGCCCGTAACATCGAAGGTGGTGGTTCACTCACCATCCTGGCAACAGCACTGATCGACACTGGTTCCAAAATGGACGGCGTGATCTTTGAAGAATTTAAAGGTACGGGTAACATGGAATTACAGCTTGACCGTGGTTTGGCCAACAAGCGCCTCTTCCCAGCGATCGACCTTACCAAGTCGAGTACCCGCCGCGACGACCTGCTTTTGGACAAAGATACCCTCCAACGTATGTTTATCTTGCGCAACCACCTTTCGGACATGAAACCCGAAGAGGCCATGGAATTCCTGCGCAAACACATGAATATGACCAGCAGCAATGATGAGTTCCTGCTGTCGATGAATGGATAATTTTTGTTGGAACGATAAAAAGGGCTTTGTGGTTAGGAATAATCATGAAGCCCTTTTTTAGTTTAGGAAGGTTGATGGAGGTAGAGAAGGTTGAGGCTACCGCAAGCGAATTTGACTATGTTGATGTCTAAGTCGCTGCGGTAGCCTCAACCTTCTCAACCTCCCTCAACCTTCTCAACCCTACAATAATGACCTTACACGAACTCCGCCAATCCAAGCAACTTTTACTCGAAAGCATCAGCGGAAGCCGGGCTTATGGCCTGGCTTTGCCTAGTTCCGATACCGATTACAAGGGTGTATTTGTTTTGCCCAAAAAGCAATTTTACGGACTGCATCAACTCGATCAGGTCAACAGCCCCGGCAATGATGAGGTTTTTTATGAATTGCGGCGCTTTGCCGAACTATTGGCGAAAAACAACCCCAATATCCTGGAAATGCTGAATGCGCCTGCCGATTGTATCGTGTACCGGCACCCCCTATTTGAGTTGTTCAAGCCCAGTGATTTTTTATCCAAACTCTGTCGGGATACCTTTGCGGGCTACGCAATTACCCAAATCAAAAAGGCTCGGGGGCTCAACAAAAAAATCCACAACCCGCAGGAGCCGGAGCGCAAAACACCTTTGCACTTTTGTTATGTGGTTAAAAATCAAGGCTCAATAGCTTTGATTAAATGGCTGGAAGCAAATAATTTGCAACAAGAACGCTGTGGCTTGGTCAACATTCCCAACATGCGGGACATCTACGCCCTGTTTTATGACCACAGTGGGGATTTACAATTCAGTGGAGTCATTCAAAAAGAGAGCGCCAACGAAGTCGCCTTGAGCAGCGTACCCAAAGGAACCGAACCTTTGGCCATTATGTCCTTCAACAAAGATGGCTACTCTGCCTATTGCAAAAGTTACCGCGAATATTGGGAATGGGTCAAACTGCGCAACGAAGAACGTTACCAAAACACCCTCCAGCACGGCAAAAACTACGACGCTAAAAACATGATGCATACTTTTCGTTTGCTGGATATGGCGGCGGAAATATTGCGGGATGGAGAAGTAATTGTACGTCGACCCAACCGGGAGGAATTGCTGGCTGTGCGGCGTGGGGAGTATTTGTACGAAGATTTGATCCTGCGAGCAGAGGAAAAAATTGCTTACATCAATGAGTTGTACGAGCGCTGTACTTTGCCGGAATTGCCCGATTTGGGAAAGATAGAGGATTTGATTTTGGAGGTACGGGAGCGTTTTTATGCACAAAACTAAATGCCAATGCCTGATCAACCTACCCTCGTTTTCCCCCCACATTTACATTTTGCCCATCCT
>JAAFHQ010000841.1 GCA_013298445.1 Chitinophagales bacterium
AGGCCGTCGATCTGCCCAGAGGGCAGTTATCTTTGTAGCCAAAGAAGACAGAAAATGGTCAAATGGCGGCTGCCCGGCGGGCAGCTATCTAAATCCACTAATTTTTTCCAGATAGCTGGCCGAGAACGTAAACATTTATAGCCGCTTAATTAAGTCTAATTGACTGCAAAACAAATAATTGATTTAACCTCCCCCTTGCTGGTTTGAATTCAGTAGGCTGAAAATTAATTTCTTCCCCTCTCCGAATGCCTAACAGTTCTCTCTTTTCCCATCTCCGCCGTATTTTACCCCTTCCAAACACCAAACCTATGAAAAACCACTTCATCCTCTACTGCCTACTCTGCATAACCCTAGCTCCACTTCAGGCCCAAACCTGGCTCAAAGGCAACCTCCACACCCACTCCCTTTGGAGCGACGGCGATGATTACCCCGAAATGATCATGGCCTGGTACAAGGCTTCCGGTTACCATTTTGTCGGCTTATCCGACCACAATACCCTACAGGAAGGCGAGCAGTGGCGCTGGGTTCCCCGGGCGCCCGAACGGCGGCGGGCCTTTGACCGCTACCTGCACACCTACGGCAGCGATTGGGTAGTCTACGAAAAACGCGGCAAAGACTCTCTGCGGGTGCGCCTGAAAACCTTTAAAGAATACGTGCCCTTGTTTGAAGAAAAGGGACGTTTTCTCATTTTACCCAGTGAAGAAATCTCGGCCAGCTACGGGGGCAAACCCCTGCACCTCAATGCCACCAACATCAAAGGCTTCGTACCCGTCCAGCGCGGCAACAGTGTGCGCGAGGTACTGCAAAGCAACATCGACGCGGTGATGGCCCAACGCCGCATCAGCGGGCAACCCATGTTTCCCCACATCAACCACCCCAATTTCCACTTTGCCATCAGCCCTGCGGATATGTTAGCCCTGAAGCACGAGCGTTTTTTTGAAGTCTTCAACGGCCACCCGGCAGTGTTCAATTATGGCGATAGCACCCATCTGGGCATGGAGCCGCTTTGGGACCAGATCAACCTGCACTACGCTCAAATCGGACAACCCTTGATGTATGGCCTGGCCACCGATGATAGCCACAATTACCATTTTTTTGGCTTGCAATACGCCAACACTGGCCGGGGTTGGGTGATGGTGCGGGCCGATTCCCTGCACGGAGGGGCCATTGTGGAAGCAATGGAAGCCGGGCAATTTTATGCCAGCACCGGAGTTGAACTAGCCGATTTACAACAGTCGTTACAAGCCATCGCCTTGCGGGTCAAAACCGAGCCCAATGTGAAATATACCGTTCAATTCATTGGCATCAAAAAGGGCAAACAAGCATCCGAAACCCTGCGCGAAGTAACGCTGACTCACGGCGACACCAGCCTGATTCGTTATACCTTGCAGGGCGACGAATGGTTTGTGCGCGCCAAAATCAGCTCGAACAAGGAAAAATTCAATCCTTATTTTCCCAATGACAAAGAAGTGGCCTGGACTCAGCCAGTTGCCCCTACGCATTGGCCAACGATAAGCAATGTATCTGCCTTGCCCAACGCCCACGCCCACAACGATTACGAGCACAGCCGCCCACTGTGGGATGCCTTGGAACAAGGGTTTACCAGTGTGGAAGCCGATGTGTACCTGATGCAGGATTCCTTGTACGTAGCCCACAATCGCCCCTATTACCGCGACCCAGCCCGGGCACTGGAGCAATTGTACCTGCGCCCATTGCGGCAACGCATTCGGGAAAATGGAGGAAAAGTTTATCCCGATTTCAGCCAAACTTTCTATTTGTTTGTCGACATCAAAACCGGAGCAGAGGATACTTACGCTGCCCTGGACAAAACGTTCCAGCGCTATCGGGACATCCTCAAGGCTTGTACCCGCAAAACCTGCAATCCCGCACCCGTACAAATTGTGCTTTCCGGCAATCGCCCCATTGAAACCATGAGCAAACAAGCGGAAAGGCTGGCTGGACTGGATGGTCGCCCTGGCGATCTGGGTAAAAAGATTTCTCCTCAACTCATGCCCATCATCAGCGACAACTACCGCAATCATTTCAAATGGTCGGGACAAGGGGAAATGCCTGCTGATGAAAAAACCAAATTGTTGGACATGGTCAAAAAAGTCCACGCAGAAGGTAAAAAGTTGCGTTTTTGGGCTTCGCCCGACAATGAACAAGTGTGGCAAACACTGCGTAGCGCCGGGGTGGACCTGATCAATACCGACCGTTTGGAGGAATTGCGCAAGTTTTTGAGCACAAGCAAATAAAAGGTACACTATCACAACAATATTCTCCGTTATTTTGCTCTAAGTACCAGATCACAATCCAGCGTACTTAATTAAACCTAGTACAATAAATGCCCAATAACAACAACTACGTAGCCATCATGGCAGGGGGCGTTGGCTCCCGTTTTTGGCCTGCGAGCCGTACCGCTCGCCCGAAACAATTTCTGGATATCCTGGGGATCGGCAAATCGCTGCTGCGCATGACCTTTGAGCGCTTTTTGGCCCTTTGTCCGGCGGAAAATATATTCATCGTCACCAATGGCATTTACCGCGATTTGGTCAAGGAACACCTGCCAGAATTGAGCGACAACCAAATCTTGTGTGAACCTTCGCGCAACAATACCGGCCCTTGTATTGCCTATACCGCTTTGAAGTTGCAGGCTTTGAACCCCGAAGCCAATCTGGTGGTCGCTCCTTCGGATCACATCATTTTGCAAGAGCCCAACTTCATCCAGGCTTTAAAAACTGCACTGGATTTTACCGAAAAAAACAATGCCTTGTTGACTTTGGGCATCCAACCTACCCGCCCAGATACGGGGTATGGCTACATCAATTTTGATAAAAAGGCCACGGAAGGGAATGTGCACCAGGTCCTGAGGTTTACTGAAAAACCACCCCTGGACCAAGCTCAGGCTTTTTTAGCCAGTGGTGATTACCTGTGGAATGCGGGCATTTTTATCTGGAAAGTTAAAAATCTGATCGAAGCTTTTGGGCAACATGCCAGCGAAATCCTGGACGTATTGTGGGCAGAGCCCGAACATTACAATACCCCCGGTGAACAAGCTTATATTGATCGTGTTTATCCCAACACGCTGAGCATTTCCATCGACTACGCCATCATGGAAAAAGCGGGAAATGTGTATACCATTCCCTCCAGCTTTGGTTGGTCGGATTTGGGAACCTGGGCTTCTTTACACGCTGAGGCAGAGCAGGATGCCCAGCAGAACCTTATTAACTTGGGACCCAATTTGTTATACA
>JAAFHQ010000842.1 GCA_013298445.1 Chitinophagales bacterium
TTGTAATCAAAGTTAATCATACCAATGTAGGCGTCCTTCACCAGGGCAGAACGGCTAGATCCACTATTGGCCACGTTGATCGTTGCGGCAATGTCAAACAGGTTCTCTGTGCTCAAACCACCATTGGTTCCGCGGCTTACAAAAGTAGCAACATCTTTAGTCGCCATGTAACCACCCATCACATTCAACTCGAAGTCAGGAGATAAACGTTTGGTATAGGTCAGCAATGCGTCGCCATAGAGGATGGAGTACAGGTTGTTTTCTAAGCCAAAGTAGCCAGAGTTGCCAAAGGCCAGGGGCCTTTCGGTGTAATTTCTGGTTTCAATCCGCTCGGAAGTGAAGTCAGTAGAAATTCTACCCCGGAACTTCAAATCAGGCAAAATCTGGTAATGGTGCGTCATGCTGGCGATTACCCGATTGCTGAATTCATCCAGCAGGTTTTTGTTGACCCGCCAAACGTAGTCTGCGATGTCTCCCTTGAAGCCGTTGTATTTGATGTTTTCATCTGGCGTCAAACTCTGTCCAGTACCCGTCACGAAGCGATAACCCCGGCTGGTTTGGTATTTATTCAGGTACCAATCCGCGTTGTCAAAACGACCAATCATCCCGGTAAAGTTGTTGATCATCCGGTCGATGGAGTAGGGGCGGTTTTCGGTTTTTTGATTGATGTAGTTGACCATCAGATCGGTGGACCATTTTCTGCCCAAACGGAAAGTACTATTGAGGTTGGCAATGTTTTTCTGGTTGCCCGCATTGAGGCTCAAGCCCGCGTTGTCTTGGCGAGTCAAAGAAAAACGGATATTGCTGTTTTCAGAGGCCTGCGAAACGGCAACGTTAACGTTTGCGGTGTGGCCTTGCTGATACAAGCCCGCGTAGTTGTCTTCCTGAGCTTCGTAAGGGCGGATAACCCCATCCCAGCCCATGATTGGCTTGCCGTCAAATTTTGGACCATAGTTGATGGAATAGTTCAAAATCCCACGGGTTTCCTTGGTCCCATCACCATTGGTATCGTAATAAATGAAACCCTCAGCGTCCTGGCCACCATTGTTCACATGGATAGGTGCTCCTGCACCACGAATGTTCTGGTATCTGGGCAAGTAGGCCACGTTGTCCACACCATAGCTGGCGTTGAAGTCTACGTTCATGCCTTTTTTGCCTTTTCCACTTTTGGTCGTGATCAACACCACCCCGTTTACGGCTTCAGAGCCATAGAGGGCCGCAGCAGATGCACCTTTCAGGATCGAGATGTTGTCGATGTCTTCAGGGTTGATGTCCAAAAGGCCATTACCACGTAGGCGTTGGTCACTCCAGTAGTCGTTGTTGCGCACTTCACCATCGCGGATCGGCACCCCATCCAATACGATCAGCGGCTGGCTGCGGCCAGTAATGGAGTTAACCCCACGGATGTTGATGTTTACAGCACTTGTGGCACCGCCTGGCGTTGCGGCAATGCGTACACCTGGAGCTTTACCGTAAAGGGCTGTCGCGAGGTTAGGTGAACCCGCATTGGTCAGGTCTTCCGCTTTGATGGTACTGCTGGCATAACCCAAGGCTTTTTGCTGCTTGCTCATGCCCAAGGCGGTAACCACCACTCCTTCCAATTGAGAAGCTGCTTCCAACATGACCACATCCACTACGTTACGTCCATTGATCGGTTCTTCCAAACTCTGAAATCCGGTAAAGGAAAAAACGAGCGTATTCGTCAATGCAGTAGTAAGCGAAAATTCTCCTTTCTCATCGGTTACTGTACCCGTTGAAGTACCTTTTACAAGTACATAAGCGCCGGGTAGTGGCTCTTTATCGGCTCCGGTTACTTTACCAGATACCTTTTGAGCGAAAGCGCTGTAGCTCATCGTGCAAAACAACACAACAAGCAGAAGTAGGCTTTTTTTCATAGAGTGCAAAGTTTAAGATGGTAATAAGTAAAACAATATTCTTACTGCCCTTACAAGACTTGCTCGTAAGTCGGGGTCTCTATTTTTGTTGGTCTCAAGCGCTCAATATTCTCCATGACGAGTGCAGCGGCACCGATCATTTCGGCTTGATGTCCCAGTTCGGATACTTTGATATCGGTGTTGTGGACGAGCCTGGGAATGCAGTATTCCGTTAGTGCCTGTTGAATCGGAGCTTTCCAGATTCTCCCGGCCATAGCCCCCCGGCCACTCAATACGATCAGTTTAGGATTGAGCAAATGAATCAAAATCGCCACGCCCCGTCCTACGAACAATCCAATATCCGAAAGCAGCTCTATCGCAAATTGATCACCTTCCAGGGCAGCCTGAATGATCATCTTGTTCGCCTCTTCCGGTATGTCAAAAGGCACATTTTGCAGGCAGGAAATGCGACCAGCCTGTAAACCCTTTCTAGCGTTTTCGACAAGTACCAAAAGGGATGTTTCCGTTTCCAAACAGCCTTGTTTGCCGCAGCTGCAAAGTTTGTTGTTGTTAAAAAGAGGGATGTGGCTGAATTCACCGGCAAAACCAATTTCACCTCGGTAAAGTGCGCCATCCAGAATCATTCCCAGTCCAACACCCCAGCCCATATTGATCACCATGACGTTTTTTTCGGCAACGGCTGCACCAAACCTCAGTTCTGCCAAAGCGATCAAACTGGAATCGTTGTCAATAAAAACAGGAAGCTCTAAGGCTTTAGAAATGAATTGTGTGATGCTTCTGTTCGTCTTTAAAAAGGAATAATTGATTCCCTTTTGCGCATCTATAAACCCCGGCATGGCGATGCCGATGCCGATGATTTTTTCTTTGGGAACCGGGCTGGTTTGAACAAATGTGTCAATAGCCTGGGTCAAAATATTTAAGGCTTCGTCGTTTCCTTTCAAAGGCAGATCTACTTTCATCATCTCGCCGATGAATTCGTTATGCATGTTCAGCAAAGCGATGCGGGTGATGAGCTGATCCATGGATACAGCAATGATGTAGTTGACATCTTCCCGAATCGAGTACATTACGGGTCTTCTCCCGCCGGTAGAAGCCGCCAGGCCGCTCTCTACTATTTTATCCTCTTCAATTAACTCATTGACTAGTTTAGTGATCAAGGGTAAACTCTTGTCCATCCTGTCGCATAAATCGGCGCAAGACAACGTGCGGGAGAAATAAAGCTCCCGGATTAAACCACGTTTGTTTTTGTCTTTTTTTACGGACATATCGAGAAAAGATGACAAACAATTAAAGTATATTTAACAAATCTAGATAGTTTTTTAATTTTTTTATAAAAGCTCGAAAAGTTTTTT
>JAAFHQ010000843.1 GCA_013298445.1 Chitinophagales bacterium
CAAAAAAAGGTGTGGAAATTGTCATAAAGCCTATGGGTTGATCCATCGGCCAAAGGTAAGGCAGTGGTAAAAATAAACCTTTTTTCGATTTGGTCAAAAAATTATTTGTATACCTATCACCCACCAACTACCATAATACCTTCCACCAATGCCAACTGAACTTTCAAGTCCTGATCGAAAACCAATACATCGGCGTCTTTCCCCACTTCCAGCGAGCCCTTTTGTTGATCCAAACCAATGGCTTTGGCTGGATTAAGTGAAGCCATATGTAGCACCTCTTGCAAGGTAGCACTGGTGTATTCCACAAACAGTTGTACCGCCCGATTCATGGTCAAACGACTGCCCGCCAAAGTGCCATCGGGTAAAAAACAGGCGCGATCGGTCACATTGACCAGGCGATCAAAGAAATAAAACTCTTTAATATCGGTACCAGCGGGCAACAAAGAATCAGTCACCAGGCAAATCTTATTCGGCCCTTTAGACTGATAGGCCAGTTCCAAACCAGCAGGATGGACGTGTACACCGTCGGGAATGATTTGTACCATAGCCGATTGTTCGGTCAAAAATGCACCTGCTCCACCGGGTGCCCGGTGCCCAAAACCATTCATGGCATTGAATAAATGGGTACAGATGTGCATACCCTTGCGAATCCAGTGCGTAGCAGTATCGTAATCAGCCGCAGAGTGGCCAAAACTGGCGACCACCCCTTGTTGCCAAACGTATTCAATCAGTGCCGCAGCGCCCGGTAACTCAGGAGCAATGGTCATTAGTTTTATCCTTCCACCACTGGAATCTTGTAAAGCTTGGAATAGCTCGATGCTGGGCGTTTGTAACCATTCCAGTTTGTGCGCGCCACGCCGTTCGGGGGCCAGGAAACAACTTTCGAGGTGAACCCCTAAAACCTTCGCACCTTTGGTTTGAGCCGGGCTTTTTTGCGCAGCCTCGTCAATCGCCCGCAGGGCTCGATGCAACAGTGGAATTTCAGCCGTGACGGTAGAAACCAACATCCCCGTGGTGCCGTATTGGGCGTGGGTATGCAAAACGGTTTCTACCGACGCGGGATCAGCGTCCAAAACTGAAGCCCCACCTCCGCCATAGATGTGCAAATCGATAAACCCAGGAGAGATAATCTGCCCCTTTACATCGATAATCCTCGTGTCGGGGCTTATCGATGCAAAGGGTTCGGCTGAAATGGCTTTGATGCGGCCATCTTGCAGCCAGATATGGCCACCCTGGATGATTTGATGGGCTTGGTAGATCGTGCCGTTGCTGAGGATAAGGGACATGAGTGTTGAAAAGTTTAGGATTGAAGGTATTCATTTTGTCTATTACAGCACATCCCGAAACTCCGGCGTCCGATCAAACACACTCTTCGCAAATGGGCAGAGCGGCAGGATTTTGATGTGCTTTTCGCGGGCGAAATCAACTGCCGCGCTGACCATTTGTTTGCCGTAGCCCTTGCCTTCGTTGCCGGGTTGCACTTCGGTGTGGTCGATAATGATGCGTTCGGGGCCAGCGAAGACGAAAGTCATTTGGGCCTGGATCATGCCTTCGGCTTCGATGTAGAAGTAGCCGTTTTTTTCGGTGAGGTGGAGTTGGACGTTTGCCATTGGGTGTTTGAAATTTAAAACTTGAGTAGCTAATTTTACTCTATTCCAATCACAACTTACGAGTTAATCAGCTAAATTTTAGTAGTGGGGTAAAAATGAACATTCATTTTTTATCGGCCCTTAGTAGAATTTCTTTCCACCAAGGTAGAATTCAATACCCGTTTTTCAATTCGCCCTCTCTGCCCTTTTTTTTCCACCAAATCGAACAAGATAGCGGCAGCCTCCCGACCAATTTCATAAGCAGGTTGGGTGATGGTGCTGAGGGAAGGATTCAAAAAGGCGGCGGTTTGCATGTTTGAAAAGCAGATCACTTTCAGATCCTCGGGGATTTGCAAGTTTAACTCCTCACAAACCGCATAGGTCGAAATCGCCAGTTTTTCTACCGAGGCAAATACCCCATCGGGCCGCTTGGGGCTACTGAATAGGCTCCGGATCAGCTCATTGTTTTTGTGATCATCACCAGTACAATATAAGATCAGGCCTTCATCCTGCATGATATTGTGCTTTTTTAAGGCGTCTAGGTAGCCATTCATCCTTTTGTTGCTGATCGATAAATTGGGTGCAATGGTCAAAAAGGCGATGCGTTTGCAGCCATTTTCAAGTAGGTGCTCGGTTGCTTTGATGCCACAGTTGTAATCATCCGTGGTTACTTTGGGTGCGTCCATCTGTTCGGCAATGCGGTCAAAAAAAACCAGCGGTATTCCCTTTTCTTGTAAGGCTTCCAGGTGAGCAGTGCCAGAAGTTTGTTCCGACAAGGACATCATGATTCCATCCACCCGTCCGTTTTGCAACAATTTGGTGATGGCTACTTCCTTTTGCATGTCCTCGTGGGTCAGGTAAATCAACACATGGTACTCTTTTTCCTGGGCGATCGATTCGATGCCATTAATGACCGGGCCAAAAAAATCGTTGACTACCTCTGGAATGACCACGGCAATCGTTTTGCTTTTTTGTTTGCGCAAACTGCTGGCGAGCGGATTGACCTGGTAATTCAATGCTTTGGCTTTGGCTAGCACCCTGTTTTTGGTCTCAATACTGATTTCATGGCTATCGCGCAGTGCTTTTGACACCGTCGAAAAAGACAAGTTCAGCTCTTTGGCAAGTTCTTTCAGCGTCATGATCTAGGATTGATGGGCATTCCAAAGGTAGGCAAGATTTGGGTAATTTGCTGGGGCACTGCTACAACGTTGTCGCAAATAAATCCCGGCCAAAATGCAAGAGGCATGTCGTTTTTCTTGAAATTTACAGCAGTAGCAGAAATGAAAAACCTAAAATCAAGCGCAAGTCATGGCTGAAATCATCAATCAACTATTCTCGGCAATCGAAATCCTGATTCCCCAGTACATGGAAATCCCCGAAGATGAATGTATTTCGCATGGGAATCTGGCGGTCTGTATCATTGATGAACAGGGACTTGTACATGGGAGAATGTACGGCACCAATCGCCCCAGGCTTCGGCAATCCTACAAAGTAGCCTGGACCAAAGCCAGCCAGGTTTGGCTTACGGGCGTAAAAACGGGGGCCTACGAAAAGATGGTTTTCAACAAGGAAGTGGACGAGAACGCCAACGGGATTGAAGCACCTGACCTGATTGGTTGGGAAGGAGGGCAACCGCTGACCTTGCAAGATGGAAG
>JAAFHQ010000844.1 GCA_013298445.1 Chitinophagales bacterium
AGTTGGCGCTGGGTTTTGTGAACAGTCGCCCTTTTTTGGCTAGCAACATCATTGGGGCAACGACCATGGCGCAGTTGAAGGAGAATATCGACAGTATGGAGGTGAATTTGTCGGCAGAAATATTGAGGGAGATTGAGGAGGTGCATGCGGCGATCCCGGACCCAGCTCCTTAAAACCTACCGGACAAAGCAATACTTTAGGTGAATCAATTCTAAGGTGCCCTAAGGTGTCTAAGGTGGTTCAAATTAAATATATCTGAAATTTTTAGAATCAAATTTGATTCATTTTGAACCACCTTAGACACCTTAGAACACCTTAGGAACTATACACTTAAACCCTTGTAAGGTGATTTTTGATTACTCCTTGAGTCTCGCGATCCAACCATCCATCGTGGTAGTTAGAATCTCGCCATTGCCCAGGGGAAGGACGTTATTGACCAGGGCATTCGATAATTTATGCGCCCAAAGCAATTGCCTTTTTTCACGATCCACTACATAAACCACACCTTTATCACTAGCGATGTAAATTTTGCCATCCTTTTCCACCGTAGGTGAAGGGCCAATTTCGTAACCAAATTTCAGGTTGAGGCTCCAAGCTTTTTCTCCTTTTAGGTCAAAAACGACCAGCGAGTCCTGCATGGTTTTACTGTATAGTTCCTGATGGTCGCTGGAGATGCCGATCGATTCGCGGCCTTTGGCAGAATTGCTCCGCCATACTTCCTTTCCGGTAGCCGCATCCAGCGCAGTAAAATACCGATCCGGTGCAGCGATGAACACCTTACCATCTGCCACGACTGGCATACAAGCAGCAGGTGAGTACAAGCGCGAGCTTTGCCCATTGCTCCAACGCCAGAGGAATTTGCCCGTTTTTTTATCCAAAGCATAAAAGAAGGTACCCCAGTCGCCGAAGTACACCCGTTCTGCGTCTACGCAAGGGGTGCTTTCCACAAAACCAACTACACCGTTAAAAGCCCAACGGGTACTGCCGTCCTTCAAGTTTAATGCCCGAAACTTGCCTTCAGAGCTTCCCAAATACACCAGGTCTCCATCAATCAGTGGTGAGGCTACGATCGATTTCCCTGTTTTGGTTTTCCAAAGCAACTTACCCGTCTTGAGGTTCAAACAATAGACATTGCTATCGGTAGAGGCAACCACCACTCGGTCAGTAGCCAAGGCAGGCGTTGAGAAGATTTTTCCTCGGGTAGTGTAGTGCCAGAGTTTTTTACCTGTTTTTACATCCAGGGCCACTATTTGGCCAGCACTGTTGGGATATATAGCAAGTTCAGCATTAGCGACAATACCTGCACCCACGTCACTTTTATCCTGAAACTTCCAGTCTGTTTTGACCTGGGGATATTTTTCATTGATGGAAAAATCGGGTTGGGGCTGGTCGGTATTTTCGTAGCGGTGTTTGTAGAGGAACACTTTGTGCCAGACGGGCAAGGTTTCACCTTCTGCTTCTACGACCTGAATGCCTTCGGGTGCCTGAGCGCGCAGAGGGCGGCGTTCGGCGTAATACAGGGTATCAAACTGGATATTGACCAGATTATATCCCCCCACGGGATCCTTGGCGCGCAAATTGGAGCGCCCCATCACATTGGGAATACCGGCTGCGTCCAGGAATTTGTTGCGGTGCCCATGACCACAGAGGGCAACCTGGGTATTGCGTTTTTTCAATTTCTCCAGGACTTGATACCAATTGGCCAAACCTTCATCCAAAGGGTAATGGTTGACAAACACGATGGGCTGGGTCGCAGGGGTGGCGTTAAGGATGGAATCCAGCCAAACCAGGTCTTCCCGAGGCACCAAACCTGGCGCCATGCGCATGTTCGGGCCACTGCTGCATCCGATAAAGCGGTATCCAGCGTGGTTAAAAACAAAACGATCGGCACCAAAAATGGCTCGAAAACTGTTGCAACCACTTTCCGACCACTTGGTATCGTGGTTTCCAGGTACGATGTACAAGGGTTTGTTGAGTTGGCTCAGGATGTTTTTGGCCTGTTTCAGTTCTGCGTCCGACCCAAATTCGGTGACATCGCCCGAGTGAATAACAAACGCAATATCAGCCTGGGCATTGATGTCGCGCACCGTACGCTCCAGATCTTCGGCTGCACTTGCCCCACTGCCGATGTGGGTATCACTGATGTGGGCAAATTTGAAGGGTTGAGCCCCCAGGCAAAAGGGCAAAAAAATGGCGAAAATTGCCCCAAATTTCAATAATCGTTTCATGGAATGTTATTTTTAACCAACATTTACTCAAACACTACCATCATGCAAAAGCTATTACTGTTGATTTTAGTATGGACAAGTTTTGTGGGGCTTCAGGGGCAGTCTTGTGGGCTAAAAGTAGTCAATACCCTGGATGGTTATCGCCAAAAAGTAGTCGAAAATGCCGAAAATGAATTGGTCGAAATCATCAAGGCAATCCCCTCCATCAAGCTCGACATCAAATACGCCACCAAAGACAACCTGGTTCATCAGCGGGTATACAAGCAGGCACGGGCCTTCGCGCGTAAACCGGTAGTTGACGCCTTGCAAAAAATCCAGGCTGAACTCAATACCCAGGGTTTGGCCATCAAGGTTTTTGATGGATACCGCCCTTATGCTGTCACTTGCCTGTTCTACGCTGCTATTCGGGATACCACCTTTGTGGCTGCGCCCTGGCATGGTTCCAGACACAATCGGGGTTGTGCCCTGGATTTAACCCTGATCAATCTCAAAACGGGAAAAGAATTGCCCATGCCCTCCGGCTATGATGAAACCACAGAACGGGCATTCCACGATTACCAAGGAGGTACAGCAGAAGAACGCAAAAACCGGGCAATATTGCGCGAGGTGATGACCAAACATGGTTTTGCCATTTACAAATACGAGTGGTGGCATTATGATTTTATTGGTTTTCAGCGTTTTGACATAACAGATATTCCGTTTGAGGAACTCAGCAAGTAATCCCCAACCCACGAATTTATTCGTGGGCAGGGAATGCCAATCTTAACCAACGAATTTATTCGTGGGCAGGGAATGCTCAATCTAAACCCACGAATATATTCGTGGGCAGGGAATGCCCAATCTAATCCCAAGAATTTATTCGTGGACAAACGCTCAACCATGCACCCTCAACTCCTAAAACGGCTCCTTATTTTGGCTAGTGTCTCCATGTTGGTTCTGCTGGCCTGGTTTGCGCTTTCTTTTTATTTCAAACTTTACCGTCAAGTCAACCTCAACATTTGTGCAGGCAATCAAAA
>JAAFHQ010000867.1:0-1564 GCA_013298445.1 Chitinophagales bacterium
ATCGGGTGCGGTGGTCATATCGACCGGGCGAAACAAGGGGTCAGTTGAACGCAAAAATTCGGACTGCTGCTCCTGAAATACGTTGTGCAAGGTGGTCAATCCCTCCGTTACCACGGGGTTGACCTGACGCACGATACGAGCCACTGGTTCGCCATAGAAGTATTGGCCTTTGATGTTGGCAGGGAGTCGGTCGCCGCGGAATACATCGTTGCCTGCCGAGCCGGTTACCCGATTGAGGGAACCATCGGGTTGGCGAATTTCGTCCATACCGCCCTGCATGTCGGCGGTTTTTACGGCTGCACCCCAGGGTACGTCAAAACCTTTGGCAAACTCATTGGGGATTTCGAAATTTCCGTAATGAACGGGGAACTGGAAATGGGAAGGCAAGCCACTTGCTCCGCCCTGGAACCACAATTTGCCATCGTCGTCGTGGGCAACGCCCCATTGGGCGCGGTTAGCACCAGTTTTTTCCCGAATGATCCCCTGTGGCGTTTCCCGAATGCGGAAGGCATTGACGGTGCTGTACAACCAGTTGTCCATGCCATAATACATGAAGGCTTGTTGGTGTTCTACGTTGCCAGAGCGGCCGTATTTGCTGGTGAAAAATTCTTTTTTGTCGGCTTTGCCATCGCCATTGGTATCTGTGTATTTGTAGACATTGTCGGCGTCGGATTCCATCGACAGAATACAATCTTTGCCGTAGGGTAGCACAAAACGTGGAAATACCAGGCTGTCTACAAAAGTGGTGCCCGTTTCGTACACCCCGTCGTTGTCTTTGTCTTCCCAACGGGAGATGCGGCTGACTGGGTCGAGCTCATTTTTGGAATCTGCATCCAGCATGTAGGAACGGAGCTCTAGCACATACATACGACCATTGCCATCAAAAGCGATGGCGGCAGGTTGTTCGATAGCAGGTTCGGTGAGGATGGGTTCAATTTTGTACCCGGGAGGCAGGAGAAACTGTTTTTGCTCATCACTTGGCGAAACCGGCAAAATCGGGGCTTTGGGGGCCAGGTCGATGCCTTTCCAGTCGGGGGAATTGGGGTCTACACCTTCAGGTATTTTTAAAGTGGGCAAGGTGTCCCTTGCTGTAACGACATAAGTAGATTTGAAGGTTTTCAGAGGAAATCTAATGAGTAAAAAAGAAGAACCGATGAACGCCAAAATAAGCATGGCGAGGTTATACGTAGTAAACGATTTTGACATGAGTCGGAATGTTTTTAGCTTGTTTATAGTTAAAAGTGCAATTCGGAGCTAAAATTAGAATTTAATTACAACTTGGCAGCGTCTTGCCATATTTTACAGGGTTAATTTATTGATCAAGCATCATTTTGATTGAAATTGCCTATAAAATCCACCATTTTGATAATCCCGTCGCTGCGAAAGGATTGACCTTTGACAATTCAATTTCATACACCTGGTTGATCTTTCGGGATTTGCCCTACACCATCGCAAAACAAAAAACATGAGCAATCAGTCCCTTAACACCCGTCAGGCTGGCCCCATCCAGGCCTGGATAATCGTCTCCATCAGCCTTTTGCCCATGATGGCAGTGAAAAAAAAA
>JAAFHQ010000867.1:1574-3175 GCA_013298445.1 Chitinophagales bacterium
CCATCAGCCTTTTGCCCATGATGGCAGTGGTGGTTTTGATGCCCATCATTCCTGCCATTTTTTCCAACTTTAGTGACATTCCCAACATCCTGACCCTTGCCCCATTGGTGGTATCTGCACCAGGTTTGTGCATTGCCTTGTTTTCACCTTATGCAGGTTACCTCACCGATCGGCTGGGGCGGCGTAATCTTTTGCTGATTTTCACTTTCTTATACGGATTTGGTGGGGTTTTCCCTTTCTTTTTCAACAGTTTCCCGGTGCTTATGGGCGGGCGATTGTTGCTGGGAATTGGGGAGGCGTTTATCCTGACCATTGGCAACACCCTGCTCGGGGATTATTTCTCCGAATCCAAACGCGCCAAATGGTTGATGTGGCAGGGAATTGTGGGTTCTGTTTGTGGCACCATGCTCTTGTCATTGAGTGGTTATTTGTCCACTATGGGTTGGCAATATCCCCTTTTGGTGTATTGTTTCGCCATCATCATCAGCGTGGGGGTTTATTTCTTCATTTTTGAACCCGCCAGAAAAACCGAGAAGGAAGTGGAGGCCACCTCAGCAATTGTTAGTGGCGGCAAATTCCCCACCAGAACGGTTATTCGGATCGCCCTCACCACTTTGGTCGCGGGCATTCTTTATTTCGTTTACACCCTGCATTTTTCGATGGCCCTGGATTCCATGGGCATCAAGGACCGGCAGGCGATTGGCAACTACAGTGCCATTGCCAGCATTGCCGTGCCTTTCGGTGCTTTGCTGTTTAAACTCATTTCCAATCGCAGTGGCGCATTTCAATTCGCCTGCATGTTTTTCCTCATCGGAGCAGGTTTAACCGGAATTGGTTTGGCTAAAACCATCAACCTAACCGTAGCAGCAGCCTGGATACAACAACTCGGTTGCGGCATGATGATCTACACCCTGATCGCCTGGGGGCTCAAACAGTTGTCACCTGAGTTCAGAGGGCGAGGCATGGGGTTCTGGACCAGTGGCTTTTTTCTGGGACAGTTTTTATCTCCCTTGGCCGTATCAGGGATGCGCAACATTACCGGAAGTTTATTGAATGCATTTGTCGTGTTTGGTATGATTTGCTTGCTGATCGCAGCGGTTAACTTTTATTTAAGTAAAAAATCATGAGTCATTCCATCAAAAGAGGCGTGAGCCTTTACAGTTACCAGGAAGAGTTTTTCCTGAAAAAAATGTCGCTTGAAGACTGTATCGCGGCGGCGGCAGCAACTGGAGCGACCGGGATAGAAATCATCGGCGAACAAAGTGTTCCGGGTTGTCCAAAATTGCCTTCCGACGCCTTTGTGGATCAGTGGTTTGGTTGGATGGACAAGTATGGGGTGACCCCTATTGCCCACGATATGTTTTTGGATTACAACAAACGCAAAGGCCATTATTGGTCAGATGACGAGGCGGTAGAATCCTTCAAAAAAGACATTCGTTTTGCCCATCGGCTCGGGTTCAAGATCATCCGGGTCATCGTCAATACTACTCCCGAAATCATCGAAAAGGTGATTCCGTTTGCCGAAGACCACGACATCAAATTGGGCATTGAAGTCCATTCTCCCTGGCACATCAACTCCGCCTGGATGCACCGCCACTGGG
>JAAFHQ010000845.1 GCA_013298445.1 Chitinophagales bacterium
AAAAAAATCTTGCCACCGGGGTTTAGGGGAAAAACGGGGTCTTTTTTCCCCAACTGTGGGTCATTTTGTCCTTATTCGAGATTTGAGTCGCGGGGCTTTTTGGCTTTTTCTTGTTCAAGCTCATCGCGATTCTTCTCAGCAAGGCTAACCGCTTGATCCTGGGTTTGAATTTCTTTTTTCTCAACAAAAACAGCGTACTGATTGGGGCGAATCCGGCTTCCGTATTTGTTGGCGTATACTTTGGTGAATTCTGCTCCGAAATAAAGGATAGCTGCCGAGTAATACACCCACAAAATGATCAAAACCATGGCCCCGGCCGCACCATAAACCGATAGGGTAGAAGAGCGGCTCAGGTAATAGTTGATCATCCATTTGCCCAACAAAAACAGTAGGGCAGTTAATACAGCTCCTACTGTGACATCGCGCCAATGAATCGTAGCATCGGGCAAAACTTTAAAAATGATGGCAAAAAGCAAAACGACTGCCGCCATATTGATGACATTGGAGATGATCCAACTCAGCCAGGCAACGTCACCAAAATGCTGATTGACAAAATTATACACTACTGATAACAAAGCGCTGAGCACCAGAGACACCAACAATAAAAAGCCAATGCCAATGATCAGCGAAAAGGAAAGCAAACGATTTTGGATGAATTTTAACCAGCTGCGTTTGGGCTTGGCTCTAATGCTCCAAATGGTGTTGATGGAATCCTGAATTTCCAAAAAGACACCTGTTGCACCAAGTACCAGCGTGGCAATTCCGATGATGGTAGCCAGTGGAGTATTGCCTGAGAAATGGGCATTGCTGATCATTTCCTGGAGTTGGATGGCACCCGTAGTACCCAAAAGCTCCTCAAATTGCTTGTACAAATACCCTTCAGCAGCCTCTTTGCCAAACCATATGCTGCTGATGGCGATGACGATAATCAGCATAGGAGCCAGAGAGAACAAAGTATAATAGGCCAAAGAAGCACTCAGCTTCATACCATTGTCATTGCTGAATTCATAAGCAGATTGGTAAAGCAAATGAAAAAAATTCCGCAGGTTGAACCAGATTCGCCGGAGGACGTTTTGGAGGTATGAAACGGTGCTGTTCATAATGGCTTGTTAAATAAAAAATGCCTGAACGAGGGCATACACCGCATATGGTTCATGTCCTCATTCGGGCATATGGTGTTGGGGCTTGAGTGGTTTATTTGTCCAATACCTCCTGCACACGGGCTGCTTCCTGAATGGCGTGGTGGGCAGACTTCAATGTTTGTTTGTGTTCGGCGATACTTATCCGAATGTTGTCTGGTAGGTGGGCTTCCGTCTGTAGTGCTTCATCATAGGCTTTCAGCGCGGCCTCTTCACCATATGCGCAGGAGTCCAGAATGGACTTGCGATCTTTGCCCATTAACGTAGATTTAAAATCCATCCACACGCGGAACAACTTACCACGCGTAGTCGAATCCGTTACGGGTTCGCCGCCCAAACCACGGATGGTTTGTTGGAGTTCGCTGACATACTTGCGACTTTGACTGACTCCTCGGTTAAACAGTGCGCGCAAATCCACGTCACTTGCATCCACTTCTTCTATCGCTTTTTCATAACCAAAAACACGGTCGTAATTGATGTGCACCAGTTCGTTAAGGGCCTGAACCAATTTTTCATTGTTTTGCATGATGGTTGACTTTAAATTGACCAATTGCGAAATACAATCACTCATTCAAACATTCATGCACAAAAAGAAAGCCACAGGGTTGTGCATAGTTTATGGGCAAAAAACAGGTGCTTTTTCTACGTTATGGGTAAAAGTGGGTAATCTGTATTCAAAAAAGAAAGGCTGTCCCCTTCCTTTCGTTTGGAGACAGCCTCTACTTCTAAAAAAATCCTGATTAAGCCTGTTCTTCTTTTTTATCCGTCTTGAGCATATCCAGCAATCTCAATCCCAACATACCACCGATGGCACCATTGGCACCACCACCACCTTCGCTGGTAATGAGTACATCTGGGATGATTTTGACTTTTTCCTGCCCAATCGTTTCCATGACTTTCATCTTGGTAAAATTGTCGCCACCCATCGCTTCTACGGCGAGGCGGTAAGCTTCGGCGCTAGATTGACCCACGGCCAGGGTCTTTTCAGCTTCCGCTTTACCTGTGATTTCAATTTTTTCGGCTTCGGCTTGTGCCATCAGCCTTACTTTTTCAGATTCGGCGGCGGCACTCATTTTGGTGCGCTCAGCATCAGCCGAAGCAATCATCTTGGTGCGTTCCGCTTCAGCCGAGGCGGCAATTTTTACCCCATTCGCTTCACCCGTCGATTTTTTCACGGCGGCGTCGGCGATGCGTTCGGCGATCAGTACACCTTGATCGGCTTGTACGATCTGCTTTTGGATATCGGCGATGGCGGTCTCTTTTTCGAGCGCCTGCCGCGTTTCCTGGGCCATTTTCTGGGTGTCGTAAGTCACCTTTTGTTCTTCGGCCAACTTACGGTCAGTCAGGGTTTTCATCAGCGAATCGGGCGGTACAATGTCACCAATCAGGGTATCCACCCCGTGTACGTTGTATTCCGAAAGCACCTGTCCGATGTGTCGTTTGGCCGAATCCTGGCGCTCTTTACGCGAGGTTAGGAACGAAATCACATCAGCATCTTGCGCCGAGTTGCGGAAGTAGTTGCCAATGGTTGGTTCCAATACCTGACTGACCAGGTTGTGCATGCTACCAAAGCGGGCGATTACCTTGGGTGCCTCGGTGGCCGGGATGTGGATAATCTGCGACACATCGAGGTTGAAGGGGAAACCGTCCTTCGAACGTACCGTGATCGTAGACAGGTGCTTGTCCAACATGTGTGACTCGGTGCGGGCGCTGGCCCAGTTGAGTACCAGGTTGGTGGTGGGTACCAATTCCACTTTGTACAAATACGTATTAACGGGGTATTTACCAGGGCCAAGGGGTTCTGCCCAAACACCTTTCTGGCCTTTGGACACAATGTTACCGTGACGGAATTCGTCGCCACTGAGGTCGACACCTTCTTTACCGTAGAAAGAGATGACTACCCCCACGTTGCCGATCGGAATTTGCGTCATTTCATGTTCTTCAATTTGTGCAAACCAGGGGTTGAGGTTGTACGAACCGGCCAGGAGTACCTGCGGCTGTAAACCTTTGTTACCTCCACCACGCAAAAAGGCATCGGCGTCTTGGAAGTTGTTGTGGTCAAGCACTTCACGCCCGGCGATTTGCCCCATCTCAATCGGCGC
>JAAFHQ010000846.1 GCA_013298445.1 Chitinophagales bacterium
GTTGCGGTTGATACAATTCAAATCCTCAAATGCCACTTTCAGGCGTGAGATGAGGCTTTTTTCACCTTCCCGCAACCATACCCGTGGATCGTAGAATTTTTTATTCGGTTTGTCGTCACCTTCGGGGTTGCCGATTTGGCCCTGGAGGTAACCTTCATTTTTTACGTAATAATCCTTCACGCCAGCCCAGTATGCCCATTGAATATCGGTATCGATGTTCATTTTGATGGCACCATATTCGATCGCCTCGCGGATTTCAGCACGAGAAGAGCCGGAGCCGCCGTGGAATACAAAGTTAACGGGAGTGTCGCCACTCAAGTTGTGTTTTGCTTTGATGAAATCCTGAGAGTTTTTCAGGATTTTTGGTGTCAGTTGTACGTTACCGGGTTTGTATACGCCGTGTACGTTACCAAAGGCTGCAGCAATAGTGAAGTTTGGACTAACTGCTTTGAGCTGTTGGTAGGCATAATCAACTTCTTCTGGCTGAGTGTAGAGTTTGGAGTTGTCCACATCCGAATTGTCTACCCCATCTTCTTCACCACCGGTTACCCCCAATTCGATTTCCAGGGTCATACCCATTTTGGCCATCCGCTTGAAGTATTCCACGCAGATTTCGATGTTCTCGTGCAGTGGCTCTTCTGATAAGTCGAGCATGTGGGAGCTATACAATGGCTGACCTGTAGCAGCAAAATGTTTTTCACTGGCATCCAGTAAGCCGTCAACCCAGGGCAAAATGTTTTTAGCACAGTGGTCAGTGTGCAAAATCACGGGGATACCATAAGCTTCTGCAACCTGATGAACGTGCATTGCACCAGAAATCCCACCAATAATTGAAGCTTTTTGGCCAGCATTGCTGAGGCCTTTTCCTGCAAAAAAAGAAGCACCACCATTTGAAAACTGGATGATTACTGGAGAGTTTACCTCCCGGGCAGTTTCCAAAACGGCATTGACAGAGTTGGTGCCAATTACATTGACTGCTGGCAATGCAAAGTTGTTTTCATTGGCATAATTCAGCAACTCGGTTACTTCTTCTCCAAAAAGTACCCCAGCGCGAAAACGGGTAGCTGTTGACATGTTTAAAGTGTTTGTGTGTTTTGGTTGAGTTGAGGAGTTGAGGAGTTGAGAAGTTTAGGCTACCGCAAGTAGTGTTGACATAGTCCTTGTCAAAATAATTCGCGGTAGCCTAAACTTCTCAGCCTCTCAACTCCTCAACTTTAAATCACTCCCTTGGCGGCCAAATAACGCTCTGCATCCAATGCAGCCATACACCCGGTTCCAGCCGCAGTGACAGCTTGGCGGTAGATGTTGTCTTGGGCGTCGCCACTGGCGAAAACTCCTTCTATATTGGTTAGGGTACGACCTGGTACGGTTTTGAGGTAGCCAGTTTCATCCATGTCCAACCAACCTTTAAATATATCGGTGTTGGGTTGGTGGCCAATGGCTACAAAAAATCCTTTGACAGGAATCACGGATGTCTCCTTTGTTTGGTTGTTGAGCAGTTTTACACCCTCTACCTCGCTTTCACCGAGGACTTCCAAGGTTTCGGAGTTCCAATGTATAACGATATTCTCAGCATTTAAAACTCTTTCCTGCATAATTTTCGAGGCGCGCAGTTGATCCCGGCGTACGATCAAGTGTACTTTGGGGCAAAGTTTGGCCAAATAAGTGGCTTCTTCAGCAGCAGTATCGCCGCCACCTACCACGGCCACTTCTTGTCCACGGAAGAAAAAACCATCGCATACAGCGCAGGCAGATACCCCTTTGCTCCAGAATTTTTTCTCAGATTCCAATCCCAGCCATTTGGCACTGGCACCGGTGGCAATGATAACAGCATCGGCGTGAATTTCCTGCTCACTTTCCGTCCATATTTTGTGAACCGGACCACTAAAGTCCACTTTGGTGATCATTTCGTAACGAATCTGGGTACCAAAGCGCTCCGCTTGTTTGCGGAAATCTTCCATCATTTCTGGGCCCATGATGCCGCTTGGATATCCAGGGTAGTTCTCCACATCGTTGGTGATCATCAACTGGCCACCGGGGTCTTTACCGGTGAAGAGTACGGGGTTCATGTTGGCTCTGGCCGCATAAACGGCGGCGGTATATCCGGCAGGTCCGGAACCGATGATGACGCAGTGCAGGTGTTCTGCTGTGTTTGCCATTTTTAACTGTTTTTATATCCTTAGATATGCTCTTTGCGGAATTGTGCGCAAATTTAATCAAGCTACGCATATTTACTACCACGTAGCTTGCAATACTACGGATGATTTAATGCTCCAGGCTGTAATTTTCATCACAGACCTGCGAGAAACAAACATATCCAGATCAGGATCGGTTGAAAAGAAAGGTTTTATCCTGATAGAATGTCCGTTGGGCGATTATTCCAAAATAGAATGGCATCGTAAGGTGGAAAAGCTTAAATTTCCCCCAAATTTAAATCCTGACTATGATCGCGTTATATGGTCTAAGTTTTGCCGTAGCCTTCGTGGCACTGGCACTTTGGTTCGCTTTAAAGCGCGAATTGGCTGAAAAATACTTTAGCCGTTTGATGTTTTTGGCGCTGGTATTGTACTCTATAAGTATGGTGACCGTAGCTGCACCGATGGTGTACAAGTTTCAGACAGTTTTTCGGGATATGCTCTTTTTAGGAATATTTGGAGCCATCTTTAGCCGCATGGCTGGTTGGAGTAAAGGTTTTTGGGTAGGGGTGGTTTTGGCTTTGGTGGCGCTGTTTTGGTTCTACCGCCAATTTGTAAGTACAACTTTCCCTTACCACAATCAAATTCCACTGGATGCCCAGGGTGAAATTTTGTTGGAGTTGAAAGAAGGGCATCAGGTAAACGAATTGAATAAAATCTCAAATAAATATGGTCTGAACCTGCGGCGGGCCTTTTTCCCCAAAGATGCCAGTTCTACCGAGCTGGACAATTATTACCTGGTTGATATTCCAGATGCCAAAGCCAGAAATCTTGTACGTATTGAACAGGAACTGAGCCGTTCCAGCGCTGTAGTATGGACTGAAGAAAACGAAATCATCCAGGTAGAGCCGTTGCGCAAAGCCGAAAATCCGGTCAAACTGCCCTCCAAATTTGGAATCAACGACCCCGGTGTTGCAAACCTCTGGGGCTTCGACCGCATGCAAATGGACCAATTGTACAATTATTTGGATCAAAATAAGGTACAACCCGTGCGCAAAGCGCTGATTGCCATTCTGGATACAGGAGTAGACGGTAATCATGAA
>JAAFHQ010000847.1 GCA_013298445.1 Chitinophagales bacterium
GTAAGAGCGACAAACCAGCTCCTTGTACAAATAAGCCCGTTAGAAACAAGGCAAAATTACGGGAAGTAGCCGCAGGAATAAAAATCAGCGATCCCACTGCCATGACCAGGAGTCCAAGCGCCATCCCGTTTTTAAACCCCGTACGTTGCAAAATGCCGGAGGAGGGAATAGCCAGAAAAAAGTAAGCCATGTAAAAGGCCGAGGTGACCAAAAAGGCCTGGGTATCTGTCTTCAATTCACAAGCCAGCTTGAGGAATGGAATCAGGGTTCCATTGAGCCAGGTGACAAATCCAAAGATGAAAAACAGTACCCCAATGATCAGCATTGACGTGAAGTAATTGCCTGCTTTCTGCGTAGTGCTTGAACTCATACGTTTTAAAGGTTAGGTGAAAAAAAACATGTTTGAAATCGAAGGTAGTAAAAAAAGATTCACAGTAATTGTCTGCAACAGATTTATTCAATTTTATCATCACCAGATGGTGACAAAAATCAGCCCCCTCTATTTTGGGCACTGGTACTTTTACGCGGAGTTTAATCATCTGAAACAGTCATTCATGACGGCGAATACCACCCTAAGATCAAGTGCCGGAAAAGTACGTGTAGACAACCACACCCAATGTTACCATTGCAGTGAACCACTGCCCAGCGCTCCGATTCCATTTGATGAAAAGAATTTCTGTTGTGAGGGTTGCCGTACTGTGTACGAAATCCTGAATACCAATGGCTTATGCCAATATTACAACATCGATGAAACGGCGGGCATCAGTCTGCGCGGCAAACGTAAGGAAGAATACGCTTTTTTGGACGACCCCGAAGTACTCAAAAGGCTGGTCCAATTCAGCGACGGCAAAACGACCCGGATCACCCTCTTTTTGCCCCAAATCCACTGTGCTTCCTGCATTTGGTTGTTGGAAAACCTGTACAAACTCACCGAGGGCATCCACACTTCCCAAGTCAATTTTTTAAAACGGGAGTTGCACCTGGTTTTTTCGGAGGAACAAACCAGCCTGCGCAAAATTGCCGAAACCCTGGCCAGCATCGGCTACGCACCAGCCATCAATCTGGGCAGTTTGGACGAAAAATCCCGCCCGGTTGTCAACCGCGGTTTTGCTTATAAAATTGGTGTAGCTGGCTTTGCTTTTGGCAACATAATGCTGCTGAGTTTTCCTGAATACCTGGGCTTGAATCAACTGAGCGAAGCCGGTTTTTCCAAATATTTTGGCTTGCTCAATATCCTCTTATCGCTTCCAGTGATCTTTTTCAGCGCCCAGGATTATTTCCGTTCCGCCTACCAGAGTTTAAAACGGGCCCAACTCAACATCGATGTACCGCTAGCCCTTGGCGCAGCAGTACTCTTTTTGCGCAGTGTCTACGAAATTTTGAGCCATACCGGAACGGGCTACATGGATAGCCTGGCGGGTTTGATCTTCTTTTTATTGATTGGCAAATGGTTCCAGCAGCGCACATACCATCACATCTCCTTTGAGCGCGACTACAAATCTTACTTCCCCATCTCGGCCCGCAAAAAAGTGGGGCAAATCGAACAATCCGTCGCCTTGGACAACCTGGACGCTGGCGACATCATCTACGTTCGCAACGGAGAATTGATCCCTGCCGATGCCATTATTCTGCGCGGGGAAGCCAACATTGACTACAGTTTTGTGACCGGGGAAGCCGAACCCGTCCGCATTCCCGCAGGCGAAAAAGTATTCGCCGGGGGCCGCCAAATGGGGGGCGTGATTGAATTGAGTTTGAGCAAAAAAGTCAGCCAGAGTTACCTCACTCAACTCTGGAACGAGGACGCTTTTAACAAAAAGCAGGAAAGTCAGGCCAGTGTGTTGGCCAACAAAGTAAGCCAGTATTTTACCACCGCCATTTTATTGGTAAGCTTTGGCACTTTGATCTATTGGTTGCCTCGCGATGTGGAAATTGCCATCAATGCTTTTACGGCGGTGTTGATCGTGGCTTGTCCTTGTGCTGGTGCGTTGGCGGTACCCTTTACACTAGGGAATGCCCTGCGCATTTTGGGGCGCTACAATTTTTTCCTCAAAAACACCAACGCCATTGAAGCGCTCTACCGCATTGATACCATTGTGGTGGATAAAACGGGAACCATCACTGCCGGGCAATCCAGTACGGTGCAATTTGTAGGGGAACCATTGAGTGCTTCAGAGAAACAATTGATCATAGCACTGAGCGGGCAGAGCAATCACCCGGCCAGCAAACTCATCTGTGCTGAATTGTCCAAAGAAATTGATGAAGTGATGGACTACCCGATTCAGGATTTCCAGGAAACAGTTGGGAAAGGTGTTGAGGCTTCGGTTGGACATCGAAACATCAAACTGGGTTCTCGAAAATTTATGGATCAAACACTCCTGAATCCAAATTTGGAAGGCGAAGGGGTTTATGTTCAAATCAACAATGAAATAAAGGGATACTTCGTATTGGAGCACTTTTTGCGGCCTCAAGCCCTTGAAACCTTGCAATATTTCCAAAGTTTGGGCGAAGTTTACCTCTTGAGTGGTGACAATGACCGGGAGGCTGAACTGTTGGCACCCATTTTTAAAGAGCGCGGCAACATGCATTTCCGCCAAAGCCCCAAAGACAAACTTCAATTCATCCAAGAGCTCCAAAATGAAGGCCATCGGGTGCTCATGCTGGGCGACGGTCTCAATGACGCCGGTGCACTCCGTCAGGCGGATGCAGGGATCGCGGTCACCGAGGATACTGCCAATTTCACCCCGGCTTCCGATGCCATCCTGAGTGCTGATCGTTTTCACCGTTTGCCTGCATTTATCCAATATGCACGCAAAAGTGTGGTCTTGGTATTTGGCGCGTATAGTCTCGCCTTGTTGTACAATATTGTCGGGTTGAGCTTTGCTGTACAGGGTGCCTTGTCGCCAGTAGTTGCTGCCATTTTGATGCCATTGAGCTCGATTACCATCGTTATTTTTGGGACGATTGCGAGCAATTGGTTGGCAGCTAAAGTATTGAAAAAATAGTTAAGAAGTTGAGTTTCCAACATTCAGCACTTCGGCTTCGCTCAGTGACCGATGTTAGAAACTCAACTTCTTAACTATTTTTTCCCACCCACTACCTCCTTTCCAAGAAATATTACTATTTTTGAACAATCTTTCATTTTTAGGGGCTTTTATCTACACATCATTCCATTTGTTTTACTGGATTTTACTGATTCCGGCGTGTTGAGCGACCTGGAAAATCATAATTCA
>JAAFHQ010000848.1 GCA_013298445.1 Chitinophagales bacterium
TTTGCACTTCACAATTAAATAAAAAATGATGAAGTACAAAATTTTAGGAAATACAGGACTGAAAGTTTCAACCCTGTGTTTAGGGACAATGAATTATGGTGGAAAAGGTTTTTTTGGCTATATGGGCAACCTTGACCAAAAAGCAGTTGATGAACAAATTAAAACTGTAACCGATGCAGGCGTAAATTTTATAGATACTGCAAACATCTATTCAGAAGGACTTTCAGAGGTTATGATAGGACAAGCTATCAAAAATCTCTCTATCAACAGAGACGACTTGGTTTTGGCAACCAAAGTAAGGGGTACAATGGGTAAAAGCCAAAATGATTTAGGGCTTTCAAAAAAGCACATCATCCAGCAAGTTGAAGGAAGTTTAAAACGACTTGGTACAGATTATATTGACTTGTATCAAATTCACACAGCAGACCCCTTAACGCCTATTGAAGAAACCATCAAAACATTAGACGATTTAGTGCGAAGTGGCAAAATCAGGTATTTTGGAGCAAGCAATGTTTCGGCTTGGCAATTAATGAAAGGCTTGTCTTATTCCCAATACAATCGTTTAGACAGGTTTGCTTCATTACAAGCAAATTACTCATTAGATGTGAGAGATGCAGAACGAGAGATTGTGCCTATGTTACAAGACCAAAAAGTGGGAATGATGGTTTGGAGTCCTTTGAGTGGTGGCTTACTGACAGGAAAATATAAACGAAACGGACAAAAGGAGGAAGGCAGACTAAATAGTTTTCCGTTCCCACCTTTTCACGAAGAAAGAGCATATGATGTTTTAGATGTGCTTACACCAATGGCAGAACAAAAAAATGTTTCTGTTTCGCAGTTGGCTTTGGCTTGGTTGTTACATCAATCAGTGGTGAGTAGTGTTATCATTGGTGCTACCAAAATTCATCAGCTTCAAGACAATTTAAAATCTGTTGATGTTGTATGTACAGCAGACGAATTGAATCAGTTGAACGAGGTCAGCAAATTGCCGATTGAATACCCTGGCAATGTTTTAGAAATAATGACAATGGATAGAGGTGTAGGAGTTGACTTTTTGAATGCTTAGATCCACAAAAACCGAGCAGGTAATAGTCTATATTTCCTATTGCCTGCTTATTTCAATTATGAGAGAAAAAGAGTTAGATATCAAAAAGATAAATTCAGTAAAAGAACTACATTCTTTTATGGGTTTACCAAGTCCATTAAACCCATTACTTACTATTATTGACCATTCGCAAACAAAAAATAGTAAGCAATCGGCTCATCAAAAATTGCTTTTAGACTTTTATAACATATCAATCAAAAGAAGTTTTAAAGGCAAATTAAAATACGGCAAAAACCATTATGACTTCGATGAGGGAACAATGTCACTTATAGCACCAAATCAACTAATAAGTGTAGATAGCGAAGAAGATCGAAATGCCGATGGTTGGTCTTTGTTGTTTCATCCAGATTTAATCAGGCAATATCCACTAGGAAAAGTAATTAAAAACTATGGCTTTTTCTCATACTCAGTAAATGAAGCATTGCATCTTTCAGCCGCAGAAGAAAAAACCATTGAAATAATTATTCACAACATTCAAAACGAAATAAATTCACGATTAGACAATTTCAGCCAAGATGTAATTGTTTCAAACCTTGAATTACTGTTGAGTTATTGCAACCGTTTTTACAGCAGACAATTCATAACAAGAAAAATGGCTACAAGCGATTTGCTAACCAGCTTTGAAACTATTTTAAACAATTATTATAGTAAAAATTCTGATTTGACATTACCAACCGTAGAAAAATTAGCGACCGACTTAAACGTTTCATCTGCCTATTTGAGTGATATGCTCAGAAGTTTAACGGGACAAAACACACAACAACATATCCACCTTAAACTCATAGAAAAAGCCAAAGAATCATTAACAACCACAAATTTCTCAGTTAGTGAAATTGCCTACCAATTAGGTTTTGACTATCCACAATCATTTAGCAAGCTATTCAAAAGCAAGACTAATTTGACCCCAATGGAATACAGACAATCATTTAATTAAACGATTACTCAATATGAAACTAACATTGCTTTTCATTTTATGTTCAGGGATGATTTTATCATCTCGCAACGCAAAAGCCCAAAACTCTAATGATGATGTAAAACAAATCATTATCAAAAAATATGAAAAAATGCGTACAACAATAAAAAGTGGTGACCCAAATTATGTCTTAAATATGCACACGAAAGATGCAATTCTATTTTTGCCAAACGGAAAGGAAGTGGTTGGCATTACCGCATTGAAACCATTCTATGAAAAAGTAGCATCAACAGGTGTTGACATCAAAAGCAACCCAACTACGATTGAATTATTATCAAAGGATGTAATCTTAGAAGTTGGAACTTTCACGTCAACTTCCAAAACAGGCATTCAAAATTCTGCCAAGTACATTAACATTTGGAAAAGAGTTGAAGGAGATTGGAAAATAGTTAAAGCAATTGATCAAGCCAAATTATAGACCCAAAAACCACTAACCCTCAAACGTAATCTTCGGGTTTTTCAGGCTCTTCATGGCCCCCGTAAGCCCGTTCAGGGTTAGCGGGAACATCCGGTTGCCCGACCATCGACGAATTATATCGAGGCTCTGGGTGTACTGCCAATAGGCCGGCACCATTGGATTCAACCACACCAAATGCGGGTATTGGGCTTTGAATCGGTCGAGCCACACCAAGCCCGACTCCTCGTTGTAATGCTCAACGCTGCCTTTGGGTGTCGTAATCTCGTAGGGCGACATACTGGCGTCGCCCACAAAAATCACCTTGTACTCCTTGTTGTATTTGTGCAATACCTCCCAAGTTGGCATTCTGTCCTTGCGTCGGTGGTTATCTTTCCAGAGCGTTTCGTACACGCAGTTATGGAAATATAAAAACTCTAGATGCTTGAACTGGTAGCGGGCCGCCGAGAACAACTGATTGCACAGGTCGATGTGGTCGTCCATAGAGCCGCCCACGTCAAAGAGCATCAGCACTTTAACCCGGTTTTGTTTCGAGGCCTGCATCTGAATATCGAGCATACCCGCGTTGCGGCTTGTCCGGTCGATAGTCCCGTCGATGTCAAGTTCGTCTTCGGCTCCCTCGCGGGTCAGGATGCGCAACCGGCGCAGGGCCATTTTTATGTTGCGCGTGTTTAGCTCAACCTCATCGGAGTAATTCTTGTACTCGCGATTCTCCCAAACTTTGGTG
>JAAFHQ010000084.1:21-12123 GCA_013298445.1 Chitinophagales bacterium
GTCAAAATGCAGCACCAAAACAGACTGAAGCACCAGCATTCACAGCTACACCGTATTGGGTGTCCAGTTCATTCGTTAAAGCCCTTGAAGCCAACAGCGACACATTGGTCACTTCCCAGTGCCATGAGCTACAGTTTATCGGCCAGGATTCAGTGGTGTACATTTACGACGGTGTTGAAGCAGCCCCGGGCACTTACACCGTTATTGACGACAAAACCATTGAAATTAGTGGGGAAATGTTTGGTGATGCCGTGCTGCGGGTCACCCAAATTTCAGATCAGGAGATAGTGATGGATCAAGGCACCGAAAATGAAGTGCGTTTCCAACCTGTTGAAAACCACGAGCACGATCCTCGCGGTGCGGCAGCATTGTTGCTTGGCCAACACCTTGCCGGTACCTACACCCGTGAGAATCCTTTTGGCAGAACCAATGCCGAGCAACCCATCACGCTAAATGCGGATGGAACCGTCAAAGGATTTGAGGCTTATCAACACTACGAAGCCCCACTTGGTGGTGACCTGGCCGCGGCCGAAGATCTTAACAACATGATTTATTTCTCTGCGGAAGGCCAAGAAATGTTTCCTCTAGTCTGGAGCAAACGTGGAGATACCTTGAATTTGTGGACAGTGGAAAATATGAGCGCAGCAGACGAGAAGCCGTTTTATGCGGTGGGGAGGATGTATGATCGCTTGATCAAAAAGAAATAATCATGAAAAGAGCCGCTCTGTGCATTCGAGAAGAAAGAGCGGCTCTTACTTAAACAAATCATCCATTACCACTACCTGGTCAACCTCCGATCGATGAACATTCTCTATCACCCCAAAAGTGGTAATCAAGGTTGTAAACAGGTGTTTTTTGGTTTTGGTGTGGTACTGAAATACTCGTTTTTTATTTTCCAAACTTGTCACATCGCTTTTATCCAAGACATAATCAGTGCTGCTGAATTTGATTTCACAGAGGTTCACTGAGTGATCATTGCGATCAATCACCAAATCAATTTGCGCCCCAGCTAAACCATTGTCTGCTTTGGCCAAAAACGAGGAAATGGTGGTAAACACTCCCGAAATACCTAAAGCTTTGCGGATTTGTGGGATGTGGAGCAAACAAAGGTTTTCAAATGCATAGCCGCTCCAGGATTTATAGTGAGGTAAGTCGCTCAATTTGGTAAAATCAGCATGGGCATTGGAGCCTAAAGGTTCTATAAAAGTGAGGTAAAAAAGAGAATAGGCATCAGTTAAACGGTACAAGTTTTGCCGATTTTTTTTCCCATAACTACCGTAAGCTTCGATAAAGCCTGACTGTTGGAGCTCATTTAAGGCCACTGAAAGCATTCCTCCGTTGTTCAACTTGCTTTTGGCAATGATCTCCTGCCGGGTCATGCCCATTCTTTTGGCAGCCAAGGTTCGGATGATTTCGATGTATCGATCTGGATTGTCAAACAAAGAACCAAACAAGCGATCAAATTCATTGCGTAAATACCCGTTCCTTTGAAAACAAATCGCTTGAATATTCTGCACTGCCGATAACCCTGGCTTGACCTGGTCAAGATACATCGGAATCCCACCCATAGTCAAATACAACTGCACAATATGGTAACGACTTAAAGGGATGCCACGCAATTGCAAAAATTCCTCCGTTTCAGCTAGAGTAAAAGGCTGAATCTCCATCAGTCTGGTCACCCGATTGTGCAGTCCTCCTCGATCATTGATTACTTTTTCAATCATCCAGGAAGCAGCCGAGCCGCAAATCACTACCACTATAGGCTGGTTGATTGCCCATGAGTTCCAGAACCAACTCAAGCCCGTGATGAATTCCGAACGTTTGCTTCCCAACCAGGGGAGTTCGTCCAGAAACACCACCATTTTCCCCGTTTTTGCCTTTTCCTCTAAGGCTTTGCTGAGCAGATAGAATGCTTCTAGCCAGGAATTTGGCTTTTCAGCGTATTCAAAATCCGGGAAATGGTTCCTGAATGCAAAAATGAAATTTTGTAATTGTTCTGGCTTTTTGGTATGCTGCAAACCCGTCAATTCAAAATCGAGGAATTGACCATATGTTTGTTTGATCAAAAAAGTTTTCCCTACTCTTCTGCGTCCAATCACTGCAATCAACTCTGGTTGTACAGAGTGTAGTGCACCCAACATAGTTTTAATTTCTTCCTTTCGCCCAATGATCTTTTTTTCCATTTGAGAATGTAGGTTTTGGGTAAAAATACACATTTGAGCGGAATAAAGCTACGCTAAGCTGCTCAAAGTGCTTAAAAAAGTGCACTTTGAGCAGCTTAGCGCGTAAAAATGATCAATAGGGCGCAAAAAAAGGGATGGACGATCTTTTTTATGACCATCCATCCCATTCTTTTTTATCTGCCAAACCGCCGCTACACGTTCCGCAAACCATTCAAACTAAATGGCTGCTTGCGCAAACGAATTCCGGTTGCTTTAAATATCGCATTGCCCAATGCCGCCGAAAGTGGTGGCAAAGCTGGCTCACCCAGTCCTGTAGGATCCAGTTCATTTTCTACAAAATAAACTTCCACTGGTGGAGTGTCGCCCATCTTGATGACGCGGTAACTATCGTAATTGGTCTGCTCGGGCACACCATCCTTAAAGGTCATGTTGCTGAACATGGCATGTCCAAGCCCGTCCACAAGGCCGCCTTCAATTTGGTTGATGGCGTGTTCCGGGTTGATCACTACCCCACAGTCCACCGCACAAACCATCCGTTTGATTTTGGGTTGACCAGCTTCGAGCGTTACCTCCACCACCTGTGCTACGTAGGTGTTAAAGGAGAAGTAAGCACTGAAACCCTGGAATACCCCGGCTGGTGCCTTACCCCAATTGGCTTTTTTCGCAGCCAATTCGATGGTATTGCGGAAACGATCAATCTTGTAAGGGAAATTACCCACTGGTGATTTTTCTGCCTTTGCCAACCAATCCAGACGCAATTGCACTGGATCTTTGCCAGTAGCTTCCGCGATCTCATCCAGAAAACTTTGCTCTGCAAAGGCCAGGAAGTTGTGCACGGGTGCCCGCCAGGGACCAGTGGTGATGTTGCTCTGCTGGTTGTGCCCTTCAGCCAAGAAGTGTTCAATGGCACCTGCGGGGAAGTTGTTTTCCCGCAGTGGGTTGCCTACATTCAGGCCAGCGCCACGCACGTGGATCGCCTTAACATTGCCTTGCGCATCCAGTGCAGCCCGGTAAAGGTAGTGGCAAGCTGGGCGGTAAATCCCCCCCGTCATGTCGTCTTCCCGGGTCCACATGAGTTTGACGGGTGCTTTGGCCAGTTTGGAAACCTCCGCAGCTTCAGCAGCAAAATCGGCATTCAAGCGGCGACCAAAACCGCCACCCATCCTGGTCATCATCACACTGACTTTTTCTGGAGCGATGCCGAGCACTTGTGCAGCGGCATTGCGGGCAGAGCCCGGGTTTTGGGTTGGTCCGATCAACTCAGCTTTATCTTCACGTACATCCGCAAAGAAGTTCATCGGCTCCATGGGTGCATGAGGCAAGAATGGCGCTTCGAACTTGGACTCGATGATTTTGTGAGCACCTTCAAACTGGGCCAGGGCATCGCCGTCCTTGCGTTGTGGCTTTTCTAGGGATTTGCCCAACAGTTCGGTCATTTTTGCATCGTGATCGGCGGAGCTTTCCAGTTTGGTATCTATTTCCCATTCAATGGCCAGGCGTTCGCGGCCTTTGAGCACTTCCCAAGTGGAGCTGCCCAATACAGCCACTTTGTTGCCAAAGCGGATCACCTGTTTGATGCCCGGCATGGCTTTGGTGCGTGAATCATTGACCGATTTGATCTTCATGCCAAAGGCGGGTGGACGAGCCACTACCCCAATAAGCATGCCTTCCCGTTTGAAGTCGAGACCAAATTCCTGCTTGCCCGTGAAGATTTTTTTGTTGTCTACCGCCTTGTGCGATTGGCCAATGATTTTGAAATCCTTGACCGCCTTGAGCGCCACATCTTTGGGCACTTCCATTTTGGCAGCCTCGGTGGCCAGTTCGCCGTAAGTGGCTTTTTTGCCTGAAGCGGTATGCAGTACTACACCATTGCTGGTGCTGCACTCAGAGGCGCTCACATTCCAACGCTTGGCAGCAGCACTGATCAACATTTGGCGGGCCGTAGCTCCAGCGGTGCGCAGCGGTTTCCAAGATGCAGGCGTAGAACCACTACCCCCAGCTACCTGACGGGTGTACTTGGTGGAATCCAGCCCGGCTTGTTCGACCACTACTTTGCTCCAGTCGCAATCCAGCTCTTCGGCTACCAACATTGGCATCGCCGTTTTGATGTTCTGGCCACACTCTGGGTTGGGCGACATGATGGTGATCACTCCTTCTGGACTGATTTTTACAAAAGCGTTGAAGGTCATTGCCTCCATGAATGGTGCCTCGCTGATTTCGGCGGCACTGGCTGCCCAGCTCAAACCCAGCATCATCCCGCCACCAGTGGTCGCGGTAACCTTGAGGAAGGAGCGGCGATCGAATTGAATAGAGGATGTGCTCATGATTTAACTTTTTTAGCGGCTACATGAATGGCTTCCCGGATGCGGTTGTAGGTACCACAGCGACAAATGTTGCCGGACATCGCCGAGTTGATGTCAGCATCAGAAGGAGTCGGATTTTTTTTGAGTAGTGCAGCGGCGCTCATGATTTGTCCCGCCTGGCAATAGCCACATTGGGGAACATCCACTTCGTGCCAGGCTTGTTGAACAGGGTGCTCACCCGTTTTGGACAAACCTTCGATCGTAATAACCTGTGCTTTGCCTACCGCCGAAACGGGTAAGGCACAAGAACGCATGGATTCGCCATTGACGTGTACGGTGCAAGCACCACACTGGCCAATACCACAACCGTATTTTGAGCCCGTAAGGCCCAGGTGGTCGCGCAAAATCCAAAGCAAAGGCGTATCTGCAGCGGCCTCCACTTTGTATTTTGTCCCATTGACTTTGAGTGTAAATTCTGCCATGAGTGATAGGTTGGTTGTCTATTCGATATTAGGAACAAGTTGAGAAGGTTGAGGAGTTGAGGCTACCGCGAGCGTTTTTGACAAAGAGCTTGTCTAAGTCGCTCGCGGCAGCCTCAACTTCTCAACTCCTCAACTTCTAAACCTTTACAAAATACAGCTTATAATGCACGAAATCAATTTATGTTTGGTAAAAAGTAAGTTCTACCTTTGAACGGCATTTTTTTGTAGACCAACGACACATGATCCAATTATCTGCGGTTGTCATTACTTTTAACGAAGAAAAAAACATTGAACGTTGCATTTTGTCTTTGCAAGGTGTTGCGGATGAGATTGTTGTAGTGGATTCCTATTCCAGTGATCGCACCGAAGTAATTTGTGCACAGTACGGTGTAAGGTTCATTCAGCACCCTTTTGCAGGGCATATCCAGCAAAAAAACTGGGCCATTACTCAGGCTAGATCACCCTACGTCTTGTCCCTGGATGCCGACGAAGCTTTATCCGAAGAACTCCGCCAGTCGATTTTGGCGGTCAAAAAAAACTGGACCGCACAGGGCTACACTTTCAACCGCCTCAACAACTACTGCGGCCAGTGGATTCACCACAGTGCTTGGTATCCCGACCGCAAGTTGCGCCTCTGGGACTCGCGCTTGGGTCAATGGGCCGGTGCCAATCCCCACGACCGTTATGAAATGCAAGCCGGAGCAACAATCCAACACCTCAAAGGTGATTTGTTGCATTACACGGCCAACAGCATCAAGGAGCATTTTGACATGTTGTACAAATACGCCGACATTGGCGCCAAGGAGCTGGTTCGACAGGGTAAGGGTAGTTCCTGGATCAAACTATGGGTCAATCCCTGGTTCAAGTTTTTCAAAATGTACATCCTGAAGCGGGGCTATAAAGATGGGTTGTATGGCTTGATCATTTGTTCGTCGACGGCGTGGTTTACGTTCTGGAAGTATGTGTTGGTGCGGTATTATCAGCGTGAGGGGAAGGCTTAGTCAAAGAGCCAAAAAATTAAATCTTGCCAAATAGACTCATAATATCGCCAATTTGGCGATATTATGAAAAAATAAATCTTGCCAAATTAAGCCAAAATATTGTACATTTGGCAAAGTTTAAAAAAATACAACAATGAAAATTGTAGGCAGGCAAAAAGAAATAAACCTCCTGCAAGGTTTATTAGAACAGGATGAAGCGTCCTTTGTGGCTGTTTATGGTAGAAGACGTGTAGGCAAGACCTATTTAGTCCGTCAGGTTTATAAAAAGCAAATGGTATTTGATTGTAGTGGTATCCTTCGGGGCAATATGGAGCAACAATTAGAAAATTTTTGGCGCACGCTCGGCGACAAATACCCTAAAAAAGCCTCCAATACACCACCCAAAACCTGGATTGAAGCATTTTTTCAATTACGGGCTGTGCTCAATACTTTAAAATCAGATGCACCTAAGGTTGTTTTTTTAGATGAAATCGCTTGGTTTGAGACACCCGCTTCTGGTTTTTTGAGTGCTTTAGACGGTTTTTGGAATCAATATTGCACCAAACGTTCGGATATTATCTTAGTGATATGCGGTTCTGCCGCTTCATGGATCATTGAAAAGGTCATCAACGACAGAGGCGGATTACACAATCGCTTGACCAATCGAATTCTCTTGAAACCTTTTACTTTGGGTGAAACCAAAGCGTTTTTGGAGTCAAAGAAGGTAAAACTAACCCTGAAAGAAATTGCTCAAATTTATATGTCTGTTGGGGGTATTCCTTTTTATTTGAAAGATATAAAGGCGGGATACAGTGTACCTCAAATACTTGACCAACTGTTTTTTGAAGAACAAGCCCTTTTAAAAGACGAATTTCAAAATTTGTACGCTGCTCTTTTCAAAAATAACACCTTTCACGAAACGATTGTGGCAGCCTTAGCGAGCAAAAATAAGGGCTTGACGCGCAATGAAATAATCCAAGCGTCGGGTATGAAAAGCGGTGGCGGACTCTCCCGTGTTTTAGAAGAATTGGTACAATGCGGTTTCATTAAACAAATTTTCCCGATTACGAAATCGAAAGAAGACAGTTTGTATCGCTTAATCGATGAATTTTCCTTGTTTTATTATAAATTTTTAGCCCAAGGGCAAGAGCACAACAGTTGGGCTCTGATTACACAAAAACAGAGTTTTAAAATATGGTCGGGTTATGCTTTCGAAAATCTGTGCTTCAAACACATCTCCCAAATAAAACAAGCGTTGAGCATTGGTGGGGTAATCACGAATGAATATGCTTACACATTTAAAGGCAATGCAGATACACCAGGGATTCAAATTGACATGATGATTGAACGTGCCGATAATTGTATGAACCTTTTGGAAGTCAAATTTCACGACAAGGAATTTGTTGTTTCCAAAAATTATGAACAAGAATTGAGAGAGAAGGTCGCTATTTTCAGGGAACAAACACGCACCCGAAAAAGCATTTTTGTCACGATGCTTTCCGCTTTTGGAGTCAAAAAAAACGAACATTATTTAAGCGTAGTCACCAATCAGTTGCTGATTGATGACTTGTTCAGTTGATTGTTCCGTTAGTGCAAGTTGTACCTGCTGGTTGAAGACTTCCTCTTCAATTTCCAAGAGCAACGCTGGTACAAGGTCTCTCCAGGCTCGTACCAGCGACAACTCAATGTTTTGCTCGATTTTGAAAGACTTGTACTAGCGGAGAAGGAGGGGTAAATTTGTATCAGTGAACACTTTCTATCGGGTAAAACTAGTGACTTATTCATTATCTTCAATCCAGACAAACTCTCCTTTTTTATTGATCCAGCCTTTCTTCCCAGCCTTCTTAACCCACGCTAAATCTCCTACGAATCCAGGGGGTTCAACGTAATCAAAAGACTGTTCAATTATTTTTCGGTTATTTTGGTCAATAAAATAAAATTTCCTCTCCCGTGTTGGTTGAACAGCTACAACGCCACTATAGAAAAAGTCAACCCGGTTGTAAATCGGAGGAATTACCTCTTTCCCAGTTTTATCTATAAAGCCTGCTTTGCCAGCTTTTCTAATTTCTGCCATTTCGCCAACAAACGAAAAAGCTTCGTCGTATTGGCTTACATCAATTACTTTTTTCCCAAATTTATCAATAAAAAACTTTTCATTTTTATGCTGTATGAGTGCTAGACCATAAGAAAATCCATTGCCATCCTCCACTTTAAAGCAAAATTTTATTTCCCCTGTTGTATCAATAAAGCAAGTTTTGTTCTTAAAAAAAATGGCAGCTAACCCCGATTCTTCATCAAAACTGCTAGGTACCCCTTTTTTAAATTTTGCTTTGGTTTCACCTTGGCTGTCAATATAGCAAAATCCATTCGCGGAGCTTAATAACAAGCGATTACAGCTAAAAAAACCGGAAATATTAAAATAAGGGGTTCTAGAAAGTGCTAAAAATTCATTCCCTTTCAAATCGTAAAAAAAAACACTATCGTGGTGCTCTATCCTTAATGACTTGCCGTCAAAGTCGGCAGGCCAAGGTTCCTCGATTGGGAGTTTTTTTATTTCATCACCAGTTCTATTCAAGAGGATAATGGTATCTCTTTTTGAAACAAGGCTTACATCGTTAAACATAAAATTTGCAGACGAGTATTTAGGCTCGATCTTTACTGTGCCATTACAATCAATATACCCCCATCCATTATTGGTTTTTATTGGGTACAATATTTTTGAGGGGCACTGCTCTGCTTCGTTCATGTTGCAAATGAGCAAAACTATGGCTAAAAAATAGACAAGAATTTTCATCTGCTGATTTTTATTTTTCTCCAAATAAACCCCTTCAACCAAGTTACAATTTTTATGTTTGTTCTCCAAAGCAAAGCCTTAAACCAAACCAAATGACTTTTCAACCTACCCTCGAATACGCCCGCCAAATGGATGCCCAAGACCCCTTGCGCTCCTTTCGTGACCAATACCTTTTCCCCCAACACCAGGGCCACAATTGCCTCTATTTCTGTGGCAACTCCTTGGGTTTACAACCTAAACAAGCCCGCACCTGCATCGAAACCGAATTGCAACGCTGGCAAGAACTGGGGGTAGAAGGCCATTTTGAAGGCGAATTGCCCTGGACGCAGTACCACAAGGCTCTCGCGCCTGCATCTGCTCATATCGTAGGTGCGCAGGAGGATGAAGTCATCGTGATGAATACCCTCTCGGTCAACTTGCACTTGTTGATGGTGAGTTTTTATCGGCCCAATGCCCAACGTTTCAAAATCATCATGGAGGCCGGGGCTTTCCCTTCCGACCAATACGCCATTGAAACGCAGGTGCGTTGGCATGGCTACGACCCCGCCGAGGCCATTGTAGAAGTGGCACCCCGTCCGGGAGAAATGCTGCTGCATACCGAAGACATCCTGGCGGTGATTGAGCAACATGGTTCCCAAACAGCCTTGGTGCTTTTTGCCGGGCTCAATTATTACACCGGGCAAGTCTACGATATGCCCGCCATCACCAAAGCGGGCCATGATGCAGGTGCCTATGTGGGTTTTGACCTGGCGCATGCCGCAGGCAATGTCCCACTTCACCTACACGATTGGGGCGTCGATTTTGCGGTATGGTGTACTTACAAATACATCAATTCGGGGCCGGGCGCGCTGGGTGGCGCTTTCATTCATGCCAATCATGCCTACAACAAAGAGTTACCTCGTTTTGCCGGCTGGTGGGGGCACAACGAAGAGCGGCGTTTTTTGATGGAAAAAGGCTTCGACCCCATTCCTGGTGCTGCGGGTTGGCAACTGAGTAACGCGCCAATTCTGGCCTTTGCCCCAATGAAAGCCAGCCACGATTTGTTCATGCAGGCGACTATGCCAGCACTGAGGGCCAAAAGTGAACACTTGACAGCCTATCTGGAATACCTGATTGATTTGCTCAATGTTGATGGCCCTCGTTTTAGCATCATCACACCCCGTGACCCGGCCCAACGTGGCGCGCAGTTGTCCATTTTAACTGGCCCGGAAGGCAAGGCACTGTTTGATTATTTGGCAAAAAATGGGGTGATTTGCGACTGGCGGGAGCACAATTTACCGGGAGAAAAGGGTGAAACCGCGGGAGTCATCCGGGTTGCCCCTACGCCGATGTACAATTCCTACGAGGATGTCTGGCAATTGGTGGATTTATTGAAAAAGGCAGCGGTTTAAAAAGGCATAAACATTTGGGTTTAAATATTTAACTTCGTTAACGAACCTAGATGCCTATTGCCATGAAAACACACCTAATGCTATTGGCTTGTATAGCCTTTTCCTTATTTGGTCATTCCCAAACGGATAGTACCGCTAAAACTGCCAAATGGCAACTCAGTGGAGACCTTGGCCTCGACGTTTCTTTTCAAAGTGGCAACCTCCAATCCAGCAGCATCGTTGGCCAATTTAGCCCCACTCTGGAAAGCTCCAATGTAACTATCAGTTCCTTCGTACAATACATGTATTCCCGCTACGACCAAACGGTCTACCAAAACGATGTGCTCTCGGAACTTTCCGCTGATATTTGGTACAAAAGACGTTTTTTTCCCAATGTCAGTGGCCGGTTTGAAGCAACTTCACTCCGCGCCATCAAGGAGCGGATCGGGATTGGCCCGGGCATAGGCTGGCGGGCCATCAAAACACCAAAGTCAGATCTGGTCGTATTGAATTCGGTTTATTACTACCGAACCACCTTTAACTTGGCTCGAGAGTTGAGTTTTGAAAAATTCCTCTATGTATTGACCCTAAAAGGAACCTATGCGACGCTGGGCGACAAGCTTAATATCTCCCACGATTTGCAATACATCCCATGGGTGCGACAAGACAAAACCAACCACATCCTGCGCGCAATTCTGAGTTTCGGGTTGCCCATTACAGAGCAATTTGCGGTCAATATCGATGTGGATTACATCTATGAGAGTCTGGTGGTAAGGAATCGAAAGAACTCCAATTTAACAACTGCGTTTGGGATTGCCTATGCGTTTTAAATTAAACAACTAAACATGAAAACACTATTTGCTTGCTTCTTTTTGATTTTTGGGTACAGTCTTACCGCTCAGGAAGATGCCGACTTCGCCCAAATCCGCGCGGCCCTCATGCAGCAGGAAGCCGACTGGAACAAGGGCGACATTCCCGCCTTTATGGAGGTATATTGGAAATCGGACCAACTCCAATTCATTGGCGCTACCGGCGTTACCAAAGGTTGGCAACAAACCCTGGATGGCTACAAGCGCCGCTATCCCGACCGGGATGCCATGGGGCAGCTCACTTTTGGCATTGTGAGTATGGAAAAGCTGAGCAAAAAATCGGTTTTTCTGGTGGGCACCTGGGACTTGAAGCGTAAGAACGATGCACCTGGGGGGTATTTTATACTGATTTGGAAAAAAATAAATGGAAAGTGGGTGATTACGGCTGATCACACGAGTGCGCGGACTTAGGTCCTGGTTTTCAACTCAAAAAGTATACTGACGCGTTTTCAAAATAAAAGAAAAGCATTTGCCAATAAAAAAAGTACAAAATTCGCCGCTTGGCATAAATAGAAGTTAGATAGTTTGGACTTTGCTACATTTGTTATCAACTACATTGTTTTGTTATTTGGTTTCATCCGTTGGTGTTGTTGCAGGTGAATTTAAAAGCTTGCAACAACGCCGCCAATCTTTCAGATCGTATGGTAAAGCGCAATCAGCTGATGCTATTGGCATTGGTTTTATTCTCCTGTCTAACTATTCACGCCCAACAAATCACGCCCACTAAAGATCAAATCATTGCCCTTACTCCGGAATGGAAAGGCGAAAGGATGGCCGATGGGCGCCCCAAAACCAGCGACAAATTTATGGAGCGACTGAAAAAGGTCTCGCTGGAAGAAGCCTGGGGGTATCTGCGCAACAAAGGTTACCACAATCAATTTGAAGGCGACTGGATGCTCTTGCGCCCTGATCAGGTGTTGGTTGGGCGGGCAGTTACGGCACAATACATGCCCTTGCGCCCCGAATGGGACAAAATCATCAAGGCTACTGGCGAAAAAGAAGGTCGCATTGGTGGTACTAATTCCTGGCCCATCGACGTGCTCAAACCTGGCGACGTATACATTGCCGACAGCTATGGCAAAATTGTGGATGGTACCCTGATTGGCGACAACCTGGGCAAC
>JAAFHQ010000849.1 GCA_013298445.1 Chitinophagales bacterium
CTTCTTCGTAGGTGTTTTGATTGGACTCAGCGCGGCGGATGGGATTGCCCCCTCCGGTAAAAAGGCTGTTCGGATTGATGCGGGCAACCTTTTCAAACTCCGGAAATTCATCCTTCAAGGCTTTGGCGAAAGGGGCCGGAAAATCCACTCCTTTACCTGCAAATTCTCCCTCGGTCATCTCGCCTATCACGCGGTAAATGCGCCCTGTTTCCGGGTAGTGGCGGTCGTAATTGAGTTCGTCGAGGATGAACAAGGCGATCAACAAACAGGCGGCAATCCCAATGGCAAAGCCGCCGATTTTGATGCTGGAATACATTTTGTGCTTGGCCATGTTCCGCCAGGCGATTTTGAAATTGCTTTTGTACATGTCGGGTGAAAATTGAATGGTGATTTTGCGAATGGTAGACAGTCGGAAAGAACGCAAGACATCCCACACAAAGGCACGGCGGGCTAGCTTTGGCCCTTTTTCGGCACAACGGACATCGAATAATTCATAAGCATCACCCTGGATTTCCTCCAGCAACTCGGGCCGGCAGTACCACTCCAAAAAGCGGTCGGCCCAACGGGGTGGTTGTGGTGGCTTGGCTGCACTCATGCCATGTTGGTTTTGGGCGCAAAACCGGGAATTTGATCCCAGAGTTTCAGGTAGGTATCCCGCGATTGTTCCAAGGCGGCCCGCCCGGCCTGGGTGATGTCGAAAAGGCGTTTGCGGCGGCCCCCGCGTTGGGTGGTGGCTTCACTCCATTCGGAACGCAGGTAGCCTTTTTCTTCGAGGCGGCGTAAGGCTGCGTGCACGGCGCTGATGTTGACCGAACGCCCGGTTTGTTGTTCAATTTCTTCCATTACGGATACGCCGTAGGCATTGCCATGGAGCACAGCTACAAGCAATAAAACGAGTTCTTCAAATTCGCCGAGGTGGATGCGGTACATGGTGGATTTGTTTTGCAAAAGTAAAAGTAATGGATTTGTTTCAGTTTTGCAAATGAAATGATGGGAGTGATGAATGATAAATAATGAGTGATGAATGTAGGGGTATCCCTCGCGGGTGCCCAAAACCTGGAAACAAATGAGGCGCGATGAATAGGGTGGGGAAGAAAAGCTGGGAAATTTGAAAATAAATTGGTAATTTGCGAAAAAATCACAAATACCTGAGTTATGCTGGTAGAATTTAGTGTCGGGAATTTTTGGTCGTTTAAGGAGGTCCAGACTTTTCAGATGCAAGCGGCTAAAATTTCTTCTAAATATCCAAAGTTGGATGAAGATAATGTGATAAAAATAGATGAACAATTGAGTTTGTTGAAAAGTAAAGCGGTGTTTGGAGCTAATGGGAGTGGTAAGAGTAATTTGATGCGAGCTTTTCATTCAATGCGAATGATTATTGAGGAGAGTGTGAAAGATATGAAAATCTTAGAGGCAAGCATTTTTCCCTTTCAACTTAGTAGCGAAACATTAAAACAGCCTACTTTTTTTCAGGTTGTCTTTGTATATGATAATGTATTGTTTAGATATGGATTTGAAGCCAATAGTAAAGCAATTGTCTCAGAATGGTTATTTGGTAAGGCCCTTGCAAAAAAAGGTTCACGAGAGCGTTTTTACTTTACCCGAGAAGGTAACAAGATAGAAGTAAATGAATCTTTATTAAAGGAAGCGAAGGAAAAGCATTTGACAGCGTCTGGAACCGATGCGCCGCCTTTATTTAGAGAAAATACGCTATATCTTGCCTTATTAGCGACTTATAATGTCAGTTTGATTTTGAACGTATATAATTATCTACTGATTAAAATTGCTCCCATTTTCAGTGAGTCAGATCCTGTAAGGCTAACTAATTTAATGCAAAGCCCTAAATTTCGGATCAAGGCAACAGAATTACTTAATGCAATCGATCCAACTATAAAGGAGATCAAAATAGAGCATGGCATTATTTGGACTATTCGACATATTGAAGAAGAAAATGAAACTAAACCTGTTCCATTTATATTGGCCGCCCAAGAAGCTGAAGGAACTAAAAAAATTTTTGGACTTAGTCCATATATTCTTACAGCCCTTGAATTTGGTTACACTTTAATTATCGACGAATTCGATGCCAAAATGCACCCCCAACTTACCCGCAAAATTGTCGAACTTTTCCAATCGCCATCTACAAATCTGAACAACGCCCAACTCGTTTTTATTACCCATGATTCAAATCTTCTAGATCCTCATCTGCTGCGCAGAGATCAAATCTGTTTTGTGCAAAAAGATAAAAATGGAGCTACCGAATTGTATTCCTTGGTAGAATTCAAAGGGGTTCGCAATGACGCTTCTTTTGAAAAAGACTACTTGCAAGGCAAATACCGTGCTGTGCCTACGAACCTGAATCAATTAGAAGCCTTGTTCGAAAATCACTAAGATGAAGCCAGTTAAAAAGACCGATCAAGAAAAGCCTTGGAATAAAAGACCTTTGGGTAAAAAAGCTTACCAAGAGCCATCGCGAGAGCTAGCCAAGGTTTTTTTGATCATCTGTGAAGGAATGAATACCGAACCATTATACTTCAAGTCCTTCCCATTGGGCAATGCCAAAGTGGATTCCTACGGATTGGGAAGTTCAAAAACTGCCCTGGTAGAATATGTCATCCAAAGCGTAGTCAGTGACCGAAATAATGCCGACAAAGAAATCTGGGTTGTTTTTGATTTTGACATCAAACCAGATCAAGTTGAACAACAAAAAGAAGACTACAACCGAGCCATCGAGTTGGCGGCGAACAAAGGTATAAAAGTAGCCTATTCCAATGATTCCTTTGAGCTATGGTTCTTACTGCATTATCAGCATCTTGAGTTAAAATGGACCAGGCATCAGTATTATCAAAAACTGGGGGAATGGTGGGAATGCAACTATGAAAAGGAAGGCAAAAAAGGTGAATTTTGCCGAAAAATTTACCAAAAACTGCTGGATGATCCTCGCGCGGATCAAAATGAGGCAATCAGTCGAGCCAGCCGGATGTTGGGTGACCAACTGGAACACCCCTTTGCCGATCGAAACCCTTGCACTACCGTTTTTGAATTGGTAAAAGAATTGAATGAATACCTAAAATAATTATTTGTCCAATTCGCTGCGATAGCTCACTTCAAAAGTCAAAAGTCATGTATTCGTCACTCGTCACTCAAAAACCACTTTATCTGAGTACATGAATTCCGAATACATGAGATCAGAATTTTGGTGTAGAGCGGTGCTAGATCGGAA
>JAAFHQ010000850.1 GCA_013298445.1 Chitinophagales bacterium
CAATTAGACATGTTTTGAACCACCTTAGAAACCACAGGCACCTTAGAGGCACCTAAACTGCTACTGTGACCAGGCGGTTGGCACCCGATCCCAACGATGCTCCTTAAGGGCATTCACCAAATCCAGGCTCAAGCCCTTGCCATCACTCGTCGCCATGTTCATGCGGACGTTCCGCTCGCGGCGCATGCCGGGGATGGTGGTGTGTACATCCGGGTTGCTGAGGATAAAACGCAGGGCCATTTCGGCCATGGTCATCCCGGCTGGAACCAGCGGTTTGAGGGCATCGGCGTGTTCAACGGATGGAATCAGGTTTTCTGGGACAAAGTAGGTGCCCCGCCAGTCGCCGGGAGGGAAAACCGTATCCTTGGTCAAAGTGCCAGTCAGAGTGCCTTCATCAAATGGTACCCGGGCAATGACGCCAATGTCGAGTTTGCGGCAGAGGGGGAAAAGTTGATCCTCCGGGTTTTGGTCAAAAATATTGTAAATGACCTGGACCGCGCTGATTTGGCCCGTTTCCAGGGTGCGCAGGCTATTGTTGGGTTCCCAGCGGTTGATACTGATGCCCCAGTGTTGAACTTTGCCTTCACGGGTGAGGCGGGCACAGGTTTCTTTCCAGTCGTCGCGATCGGCCCAGGAGTCTTCCCATACGTGGAATTGCATCAGGTCGATGCTCTCCGTGCCTAGGTTTTTGAGGCTGTCGTTGACGTATTCTTCAATGTAATCGGAGGGAAAAACCTCGTCGAGCGTGAAATGGGGTTTAGAGGGCCACTTGCGGTTTTTGGGTGGGATTTTGGTGGCCACGTAGAGTTTTTTGTCCGGGAATTGCCGCAGCAATTTGCCCAAAATTTCTTCACTCAAGCCGTCGCCATAAGCCCAGGCTGTGTCGAAAAAGTTGCAGCCCAGTTCTACGGACAGCAGCAAGGATTTCCAGGTTTCGTCATCGTCAGAGTCTTTCCATCCGGCCAGGCCCCACATGCCGTAACCCATTTCGCTGACTTGCATTTCAGTACGTCCAAAACGGCGGTATTGCATCGTTGAATGTTTTTTGTTTGAGGGGGTGAATTTAGTTTTTTTTGGCCATATCCTGATCGGGAGTTTGAGGCTTTGAATTATCTTCGCAGGTATTTTAGCACCTGAAACCAACCACTCATGGAAACATCTACCGCATTTTGGAGCATTGATTTTGCACTCCTGGAACTTGGCGACTACACTTTGAGTTTGATTGAACTTCTAGCAGTTGTTTTTAGCTTGTTCTCCACTTATCTTTTGCGACAAAACAATCGCCTGGGCTGGGTGCTGGCGATACTTGCCAATGTATGTTTTTTCTTCTTTTTCTACCAAATCCGTTTGTATGCACTGATGGCAGTTCAGGTTATTTTGGCCTGTATCAATATAGCCTGGAGTTTAAAACCTCCCTTGGAAAAGGGCTTGCCCGTTAAAAAACTGGATTCGATCGGTTTTCCCGTCAGCGTTGTTGCCATTATTGCGCCAGGTATGCCCCTGATGATCGTGTTGTTTAAAATATCCCAATTTCTTCCCAGCTTGTTCCCTTTACCTGCCACTTATGTATTCCCGGATGCCCTATCGGCTACGGGTAGTATTGTGGCAGCAGTGCTCTTGCGGCGCCAATTCCTTGAATCCTGGATATTTTGGATCATTATCCACTGCCTGCTGATCATTGTATTCGCCTGGAAGGGGTACTATTTGGCCATGATGGGACAGATGGCCTTTTTAGGGTATGCTGCAAATGAGTACTTGGCGTGGCGGAATTTGGCTAAATAGACCTTTCAAAAAAATAAAACCAAAAATTAAAACCCCGCATCTTTCCAACTATGAAATACCGCCATTTATTTTTTGATCTGGACCACACCCTTTGGGATTTTGAAACCAACGCCAAGGAATGTTTTCAGGAATTATACAACGACAAGCAGCTACAAAGCCGTGGGATCGATGACTTTGACGCGTTTTTCAGCGCGTATTCGGTTCACAACGAACGACTTTGGGGCGAGTACACCAAGGGCTTGATCCTTCAGGCTGAACTGCGCTGGCGCCGGATGTGGCTGGCGCTAATGGATTTCGGCGTTGAAGACGAGCCGCTTTCCAAAGCAATGTCTGTGGAGTTTCTAGAGCGTTTACCTTACAAAAAGAACCTGTTTCCGCATACCATCGAAATACTGGAATACCTCAAAAACAAAGACTATGTCCTGCACTTGATCACCAATGGTTTTCAGGAAATTCAGGATCAAAAGTTGCAAAGCGCTGAGCTGCAAGGCTATTTCCAGGAAGTAATTACTTCAGAAGCTGCTCAAAGCCTAAAACCGAATCGAGCGATTTTTGAATACGCCCTCCACCAAAGCAAGGCTCACCTGAACGAAAGCATTATGATTGGAGACAATCAGGAAGCGGACATTCAAGGGGCTGCAAATGCAGGGCTGGATACGGTTTTTGTCAATCATTTACAAGTGGTGCCAGCAGTGCAATCGACTTACATGGTCCATCACCTGCAGGAATTGGAGGGTATTTTTTGATCTGGATGCACCAAAAACAGTGTTGAGTATACATTTATGTTAAAAACTCACATTACACAGTGCAATTCATCAACTTCTGATGTAAGTAAAGATGATCATCTCTGATACATACTGCGATTTCAATTTAACCGTAATTTATTTACCGCAGAGTTTCGCAGAGTACACGCAGAGAAACGCGGAGTTTTTTAGTTTTATGAAGTTTGCCACCTGCGGTGGCTGGAGTTCGTGCTCTAGGGAAATCTTGCTTAAGATCAGGCCAAGGATAATAGGACTTGATAAAAGGTAAAGAACCCAAGCTTCAGCAAGGGCGATCTCCGTGGACTCCCCGCACCGCAGGTGCTCCTAAAAAAACTCCGTGAAACTCCGCGTGTACTCTGTGAAACTCTGCGGTAAATAAAATGCGTAATGTGAGTTAAAAAGCCAAGTGCTTACTACCAATTCCAATCCAACCTCAACGCAAAATTCCTCGGCGCCTCCATCAATCCCGGCCTCGACACATACTCCGCGTTCCCCACATTGTTCACCAAAAAACTCAGCTTCAAGTTGTCAATTGGCCGATACGCTACCCGCAGGTCTAGCAAAGTCACCCCATGGTTGTTCATTTCCCGGTAACTTTTGATCCCCGGCACAAAGAACTCAAAGGTCCGGTCGATCGCCTCCTGAAAGCTGAAATAGGTCCCGGCAAAAC
>JAAFHQ010000851.1 GCA_013298445.1 Chitinophagales bacterium
ATTGGAACCTGCTCTTGTATTTGTTGGAAAAATACACCGATCGGGATACCGCCATTTTAGCCGCCAAATATTTTGCCATCGACATTGATCGCAGCAACCAGTCGGCTTTTGCCATGTTTACGGGGCAAAAAGACCATAAAGACGAGGAAATCCTCAAAGCCCAGGAATTCATTGAAATCAATTACCCCGAAAAAATAAGTGTGGATCAATTGGCCGACTCAGTGGTAGTAAGCCGTCGCAGTTTTGAACGGCGCTTTAAACAAGCCACGGGCAACACAGTGGTAGAATACCTCCAAAGGGTAAAAATTGAGGCGGCCAAGCGCAGCTTTGAGTCCAGTCGCAAAAACATCAATGAAGTGATGTACGATGTGGGCTATACGGATACCAAAGCCTTCCGTACCGTATTCAAAAAAATCACTGGCTTGACCCCGATTGAGTACCGCAACAAGTACAATAAGGAGGCGGTGTTGGTGGATTAAGCTCGCAGAGGCACTTTTATCTCCCGCTCCACAAATACCACCGTCATCAACGCCGACACCACAAAATAAGCCCCTACCAGGTATACAAACCACAAGCCCCAGTTTTGCGCAGCGCCAAACCAATCGCCACCCGACTGGTAAATGATGTACAGTCCAAGGGCCGATTTTATAGCCTCCAGATACACCGCAAAAGGATTGCGATCCATCAATTCGGTGTAGGCAAAAATGGCCAGGAACAAAAAGCCACCGTAATAAAAAATGCCAGGGCTGCCAATTTTGCTAAGGTTGGCAAAAAAATAGGTCATCAAAAAGTAATTGAAAAACATCTGTACCCAACTCCAGGCGATCAGCGCCCGTGAAGCTTTGGTGTCGTATTTTTCAAAATGATACACATCCTTGATGCTTTCCAGCGGGTATTTTTCAATCACATCCGCTGGGCGCCAGCCCGTAGGCATAAACCAGATTCTGGCCTTATCCCACCAACTGCGGGTACGCCAGGCATCTTTCATCAGGAGCCATAGGTGCTGGAAGTTGATTTTGATCGGGTTCCAGGTATGCACAGGGCGGGTCACCCCATAAACACATGGAACTTCTGGCAATTCAGCTTGAAAAGTACCAAAGAGTTTATCCCAAAAAATGAAAATCTGTGCGTAGTTTTTATCGATGTATTCCTTGTTCATCGCGTGGTGTACGCGGTGGTGCGAGGGAGTTACCAGGATGTATTCCCAAATTCCCATCTTGTTGATGAGTTGGGTATGGTACCAATATTGTAAAAACAAATGGATCGGTATGGTTATAGCCACCACCTCAGTTGGTGCCCCCAAAAGCGCGGCGGGTAACAACAAAATGGTGAAATAATTGACAAAAGAAGAAAGGGATTGCCGCAATGCACAAGACAAATTAAATTCCTCGCTGCTGTGGTGAATGATGTGGCGGTTCCACAAAAAATTGATCTCATGCGACCAACGGTGGACCCAATATCCCTGAAAATCGACCACAATGAAGGCAACCAAATAGGCCCAAACCGAATTGGCTGCCAAATGGGTAAGCGCAACCCGTTGTACCAACCATTCGTAGGTAATCACACTGATCCCGATGCCCAACACATCCTTAACTACATTCGTGATTCCAGATGAAAAACTAGACACACTGTCCAGTCCACGTATCACCTTAGCACCTCGATACCATTCTACTATTTTTTCCACCAAAAAAAGAAGAATGAAGATAGGCACAACAATGTTTAAAATTCTTCCGTAGGCTTCCATTTGCAATCTGTTTAATAAAAGAAAAGCCAAATTACTGTATTTTACTTTTTTGAAAAATAGTTCCCACAAAAAATAGCGAATATTCGCTACTAAAATGCTGTAACAATGAATAAACTGCTTCTCACATGCCTTTTTTTGGGAATTTTTTGCTTCCTCAAAGCTCAAGATGTCATCAAAGGCACCATTCTGGATCAAAACGACAAACCTATTCCTTATGTCAACATCGGAGTCCTGAATACTCCGATCGGAACGGTTAGCCAAGAGAATGGTCAATTTGAGTTGGTCGTCGATCAGGTTAAAGCAAGTGATACCATCAAAATCTCTACCATCGGTTTCAGCAGCCGGGCTTTTGAGTTGCAAAATTTGCGGAGTATGCTTGCGCAAAATCCGCAAATCAAATTAAGCGCCATCCAGTATGATTTGGCTGAAATCACCATCAAACCGCTGAGTTTTGAGGAGTTTGGCTTTGAAAAAACCTCCATGGATCGGAATACCAATTTCGCCATTTCAAAATATCCCCGGCAAAACCTCGGCGCCGAAATTGCCCGCAAGTTCAAAATGAGCAAATACACCAAACGCAGTAAAAGTAAAGCCTGCCGCCTGGACGCGCTCAAGTTTTATCTGGGTTATTGCGATTACGATTGGGCCAAGTTGCGGGTGATGGTGTATCATTTGGAGAACGGCCAACCTGGAACTGCTCTGTTGAATGAAAACGCTATTGTAGAGGTAAAAAAAGGACAGACTGGCTGGGTTGAAGTCAACCTTAAGCCCTATGATTTAATCGTGGATGAAGACATCGCCATTGGCCTTGAATGGATAGATCATTCGCCTGCTGGCAAACGGCTCAGTTTACCCATTGCTTTCCCGGCAGTTGGTTCCACCCATTTTTATCAATTCGGCAGTCAGAACGCCTGGAAAAAATTCCCCAACATGTCGACGCCGATGGTAATTAAAGTGGCGTATTGAGTACGCCTAAAAGCCTAGCAGTCCCACCTGATAGTGCTTTTTATCCGCAGTTTCAGCATAAATCCACAGCTCCTGATTGGATAAGGCCGCGCAATTGCGGGGACAAACCTTAATTTTTTCGGTACCCGTATATTCCAATGGCGTATTTTGAGTGCCTTTGGCATTGAAGCAGGCTTTGCGCATGGGGGTTTTACTCTTGTCATTGTACAGCAAGAGGTATTGTTCGTCTTTGGCCAAAAAGGCAAATGAATCGAAATAACCTTGATCAAAACTCACTTGATTTTTATTCAAACTGAACAATTTGCGGGTGCTCAAATCCGCAGCATAAGCAATCAGGAGAACCTGCCCATAATACCGTTGATCATTGCCTCGGTAAGGTGGTAAAAATTGTTCAGCCACGATGCTGATGTTGCCATTGGCTTCCACTTGTAGTGCGCGCAATTGATAATCGGGCAAACGTTTGGGGGCACCTTCAAGGGATTGCAAGTCCTCGGCACTGAAGGAGT
>JAAFHQ010000852.1 GCA_013298445.1 Chitinophagales bacterium
TTGTTCAGTCAAAATTGTGTCAATGGGAATTCAGGAGCAAAAGTATCAAAGCATTTTCAAATTATTAACAGTATTGCAAAGTAAAGGTTTGTAATGAATTTATTTGTACGAAGTCTAAATAAAAAACCTAATAAACTGATTGTTAGTTGTTTGCGTTTTCAACCAATACTGAAAATATAGTTTGATTTGGAAAAAAAAACAAATGCAGAATATAATGTGGAGGATTGTGGAGGTGTTAGAATAAGGTTTTTTGTTGGAATGAAAAAAAAACGCCGCCTAGAGGAAACTTTAGGCGGCGTTGGAGTAGGGGAGAGCCCTACAGACAAAAGATGTTTATTTTTTCTTCAGTTCATTTTGTATTTTTTTATCAACCATCGCCCACTGAGTAAGCAAATTTGGATCCCGACGCAATTTTTTCATCGTTGCAATAGGATCGTCTAAAAAGGTACTTAATTCTGGACGGGCATCGAAATCGTAACCTTGCGCAACCATTCTAGCCTTGGTTTCAGCAAAGGCTTGTTTGAACATGGGGGCATTCATATCAATCATTCGATCGAATTCTTCGTCTGAAAATTGCTTATTGAGTGAAGTTTGTAAACCCTCAGCATTTGCTCCCACATTGGCAGTTGAAGCAGTAGCGTTATTCGAGATCAAGGCTTCACGTCCTTCCAAATAGGCAATGATGTTGTCCACCTTTTTAGAGAGTTCGTCTACTTTGGGAGCCAGTTTGTTCGATTTCAAACCTACGCCAACATTCACATAGTTGAGTGGAGCCTCTTTTGCTGCTTCCCACGCAACGCCAACGATTTTTGAGAAATCTGCAATCTTCATGTCTTTCGGATTGACAGCTATGCCTAAGCCGTCATTATTGCCGGAAGGAATGATGTAATCACCGATGTCAACTTTGCCGACCACTTTTACAGGAACCTGGCCCATAAAAGCTATTTTCTCATACAAGTGCTTAAATTCAGCTTGTGGCGCATTGCCCAATACAATTGGCTGTTTTGAAACAACCATAACGTGTTGAGCTTCTTGAGTGTTTAAAGAAACTAATCCACCATGAATCCCTACAATTTCGCCAAAATGCAAATCTCTAATCGCCTTATCCCGCTTAAGCCATTCTGCGTAGTCTCCTGCTCCAGAGGAATAGGAAACTCCAACTGCATCAACAGTGTTTTCAATCCAATTGTCCACCTCAATTCCAAAGGAGATGGCATCCGCAAGTAAAATAGCTAGATTGGCTGTAGCTGCACCAGCGGCAATAGCCCAACCAGGTGTTTGCCAGATAAAAAACAAGGACGCTGCAGAAGAAGTTACCGCTGCATATAGTCCCGCAACTTCAATAGCCATGGCTATGCCTCCCGCAGCTAACGAAACCGCCTGAAGGGTAAATAGCGCAATCTGGTTTTGATATTCAGAGCTTGCCTTAAGTTCATCAAGGGTTTGCCCTTCAATTTCCCCCCAGACATCATCATCATCTTCAAAAGTCATGAAATTGTTATCCATGCTTCTTTGACCATTTACCTTTATCCAGATCCCTTGGTGGCTTCCCTCAATGGTAAGAGCGTAGTTTTCAATATCTTCATCATCCCCATCTTGGGCATTGCCTTCACCTACACCACTATAAATTTGCAATTGACCACCTGAAGTCAGCACAAGCCGGGTCTTAGCGAAGGTTTTAAATGCAATATTTTGAGCATCCCTTGTTCCCACGAAGTGGGTTTCCGGCCGTGTATTGGTATTGCCACCTGTTGTCCAGTAAATTGACTGGTTTTTTTCAATGGGCAGGTCGATAGCACTTGACTCATCTACAATTTGGCTCACAGTTGCAGCATGGAAAGCATAGGGTACCGTTTGGAATTCAGTACTACCAAGCACAGTAAAGTCCCTACCACCCGTGGCATCCATTGCAACGTCTAACCAGATCTGCTCAGTTGCCCAGGGGATATCTGCTATTGCCCCAGCTTTATCCTGCCCTTCACCAACAACCAAATTGATCAAACCAAGTTCGTCGGTTGTAATTTCGTGTACTTCCGAATAGAAATTTGGCTTTGTCTTGTCTGTGGTAGCGAAGGAGAACTTAAGCGATAGTTTTTTGTTCGCCAAAATTTGCCCGCTTGGGTCGCGGGCAACTGCCTGATAGTTAATTCCAAGCGTAGCCTGCGCGAGGATGGAATTAATGGCCAAAATGGCAACCAGAATTGAGAATAAAATCCTTTTCATCATCTAAAATTTAATCTGAATGAAATGAAACACAGTTCAAACCATTCTATTTTTTAGATTTAATTTTTTGATCAATGAGGGCCCATTGGGTCAGGTAGTTAGGATCACGCCTTACCATCTTCATTGTTTCCAGTGGGTTGTCAAAGAATTCACTCAATTGTGGCTTAGCGCTCAAATCATACCCCTGATTGGTTAACTTGATTTTTGCCTGAGCAAAGGCATCTTTGAACAGTGTTGCATTGTTGTCAAGCATTTGATCGAACTCTGCATCTGTAAATTGCTTATTGAAAGTAGTTTGAGGCTTGATCGTTGGTACCTGTGCCAATACCTGGCCATCGGGAGTCAATGGTGCTTTGCCCTCCAGATAAGCCATGATTTGTTCTACTTTCTGGTTTAGCTCATCCACCTTGCTACTCAAATCATTGGAATTAATACCAACCGCTACATTAACGTAATTGAGCGGTGCATCTTTGGCGGCTTGCCAGGAAACACCTACAATTTTGGCATAATCCCCAATTTTCATATTCGCGGGGCTGATTGCTACGCCCAATCCATCGTTGTTGCCAGAGGGAATGATGTAGTCCCCGATCGCAACCGGGCCTGCAACTTTTACGGGTACCTGGCCCATAAAAGCAACTTTTTCAAACCTGTGCTCTTCTCCTTTTGCTGGAGTTTTTCCCAATACAATCGGGCGAGTAGAAACAACCATGTAATGATCTACTTCAGCTGTATTTAAAGAGATTTTACCTCCTCGTACGCCGACGATTTCACCATAATGCATGTCACGTATTCCTTTCTCCCGTTCCAGCCACTCAGCATAATCTCCTGCACCAGAGGAATAAGATACCCCTACTGAATTAACTGTATTTTCAATCCAATTGTCAATTTCAATAGCCAGGGCTATACTTTCAGCAATCAGTGCTGCAGCATTCGCCGCTGCACCAACAGCTGCGCCAGCTCCAAATCCCGTTGCAGCTAAACCACCTGCC
>JAAFHQ010000853.1 GCA_013298445.1 Chitinophagales bacterium
CCACGGCAGTGGTTGAACTCAATTGAGCAGAAAGTTCAACCGCATCCGCGGTTGCGGAACCTTTTGCTACCAAAATGACCCCGGACGACCGGGGCTATTATAAATTCAACCGCATCCGCGGTTTGTCATCCCAAAAATTCGGGATGACTCATGTTTGGGTTAATCCAAAAAAACAGAAACCATTGTGTTCTTCACAACAAAATTTGGGCTTAATTTGTAAGGTAAACTGTGATACATATATTTTGGTGTCCAATTTTGCTTTATGATCTTATACCCCGATTCTTATCTTTTCTCCGAAGAAAATCAACTGGAGCTCAACGGGCAGGTGATTCACCATCAACATGCCTGGCTGCTGAGCATTGGGGATGAAGAGCTTGATTTGATGTTTGAAAACGGTTGGCGTCGGGCGGGCAATATATTTTACCGTTACTCCTACGATACCCACGAAGACATTACGACCGGAGCAGGCCCGCTGCAAGTACTCCCTCTGAGGATTCCCGTCAACAACTTCACCCTCACCAAAAGCCAGGCCAAGATTTGGCGCAAAAACGAAAATTTCCACTGGAACCTGATCGCCGGTCGCCCCTCGGATGCCCACCACGAACTATTCCTCCTACACCGCGAACGCTTTGAACGCAATATACCCGATAGTATTTTTGACTTCATCAGCACCACCCACGAAAGTTTGCCAACGCGGGGGCTGATCCTGGATGTGTACGACGGTGAAAAACTGATCGCGACCAGTTTAATCGACCACACCCCCAAATCGATGTCGAGTATTTACGCCATGTTCCACCCGGATTACGGGGCACACAGCCTGGGGGTATACACGATGCTGCTGGAGATTTACAGTTGCCGACAACTGGGTAAGGCTTTTTACTATCCGGGTTTTGCCCACCACGAATCTTCGTTTTACGATTACAAAAAACGCTTCAATGGCCTGGAGTGGCTGGACTGGAAAGGGACGATGGATTGGTTGCCGTATGAGCGTTTGAAGGAGAAGACGGAAAGGGGGTAGAGATGTTTTTTATACAGGAAGAATTAGTATGCTTATAATACCTGAGGTGGTTCTGGGTGCCTGAGGTTTCTTAGGTGGTGAAAGTAAGCTATTTTTTTCACCACCTAAGAAACCTCAGGCACGCAGAACCACCTCAGTAACGATGCATAATAAAATCGATTTACCCCTTCTTCACAATGGGTGCCAATTTCTCCCCAATCAGTTCAATCGACCGCAACAACTTACTTTGCGGCAAGGCCGCATTGTCCATCTGGAAAGTCAAACGTGAAATCCCGCCCAGTGCTTCACTATGGCGCAGAATTTTTTCCGCCACTTCCTCCGGGCTACCCACCAGCAACGCGCCGTGGTGCCCCGTTTGTACTTCAAACTGGGGGCGGGTCACGGGTGGCCAGCCGCGCTCTTTTCCAATACGCGTGAATACCTCAGCGTAGCCAGGGAAAAACTCGTCGCGGGCCTCTTTGCTCGTTTCGCCAATGTAGCCCAGGGAGTGTAAGCCCACTTTTAAGTCTTCCGGTTTGAATCCAGCAGCCTCCCCAGCCTGCCGATACAGATCGACCAGGGGCCGAAAACGTCGGGTTTCACCACCAATGATCGCCACCATCAAAGGCAAGCCCAAACTACCCGCCCGGATGAAGGACTGCGGTGTACCACCTACACCCAACCAAATGGGTATCTTGGGCTGAACGGGACGTGGATAAATTTCCGCCTCCTCCAGAGCAGGACGGAATTTGCCTTTCCAGCTAACTACCTCATTGTCGCGGATGTGCAGGAGCAAGTTTAATTTTTCAGCAAAAAGGGCATCGTAATCCTGGAGGCTGAACCCAAAGAGTGGGTAGGCTTCAATGAAGGAGCCCCGGCCAGCTACAATCTCGGCGCGGCCTTTGGAAATGATATCGAGGCTCGCAAAATTTTGAAATACCCGCACCGGGTCGGCCGCACTGAGTACCGTGACTGCACTGGTCAAACGAATGCGCTGGGTCATGGCAGCTGCTGCCGAAAGGATGGTGCTCACCTATGCCAAATATGTCGAGCCCAACCTGTTCGGCGCGTTGTACGCGTTCCAGCAGGTCGGCCATGGCTTGTATATTTTTGTTGGGGTCGCTGGCCGATCCGCTAAAGTGGGCGGCGGCAAAACTGTCAATGCCTATTTCCATGTTGTGCTGTCCTTGTTTTGTGTAGAGATAAAATGAGATGAGGGCGGATTTGGTTGATGGTGATGGGTGGAAAACCTGCTTTGTAGGTGTTTTTTTCACCACTTAAGAAACCATAGACTCTAAAAAGGCACCTGAGGGATCAGGCTTCCAAGTCAAAATGTTTCAGCACCCGCAGTGCACGCAGGGTATTCCAACGACTGGGCTTACCGGCCTGTTCCATGTCAAAATGTAGCTGTCCAGGGTGTTTCGCGGCCAGGTTCCAGGTACCATTCGGGTTTCTTTTTTGTAGCAAAACATCAATGGCCGGGCGCAACCGTTCATCCCAGGGAGAGTTTGCTCCCTGGAAGTAGTCCAATGCCCGCAGGATATCGTACTTCCAGCGGCCGGGGTAGCACAATTTCAGGAAATTGGAGTTGATGATATTTCCAGTGTGGTCGGAGCGGAACAATTGGTGCAGGAGGATAAACTCCGTGGCGCTGCGCTGCGCGGCTTGCAGCTCTGCCAAACGATACTGGTAACCCTGCTCTGCATAGCGCTGGATGCCCTCCAAAACAGAAAGCGTGCTGTGCAGAGAACTATGTACAACTTTGCTGCGGTTGTGGCGGCAATTGAAGCCTCCATCGGGTACAATTTGCGTCAATAAAAAATCAACGACGGGCTCAAGCTCCCCTGCCTTGGTTTGAAAATAGGCTGCATAGTTCAAAAACATGCCATTGATACACACATCGCTGACCGACAGGGCTCCAGAGGGGTTGATGCCCCCGCCTCTGCCTTTTTCCAATTGCAGGATCAAGGCAATGGAGGCTTGTATTTCGGGCAAATTGGGTGCAATCCCCAGGTTGCATAAGTCAAGCAGAGTGTAATGGGTGGAGGTCCATTTGGGGTTGTAAAAAGCCTTGCCCCAATGTCCATTCGCCTGGCGTTGTGCCAGAAATTGGGTGCCCCAACCTTCGGTTGCAATGCGCTCACGCAGATCGGGGCGTTCTTCATGGAGCAAATCGCGATAGGTCTGGTATTGGATAAGGACGTCTCCATCCAG
>JAAFHQ010000854.1 GCA_013298445.1 Chitinophagales bacterium
AGATTTCATCAAAGAAATTAACAATTTTGCCTTCAGCGCAATGGAAATCGAGATGTGGCGATCTTTTTCCTTTGAAAAAATAGGGCGTTTTGTCCAGTGAAAACCCAGCTTTTTTTGCATCATCGGGTTTTAATCCATACACTTTTTCAACCCATTGGCCAATTAGTTTAGGATCCTTTTTACTGGCATTGGATTCATAAAGTACTTCTGTACCCGATGTTTCACTGTTTTTTAGATTGACGAAAGGAGCGTGAGCGAAAATGCAAATGTTTCCATAAATAGGTCCATTACCAGGTGTGGACACTACTTTCAAAACCTTGGCTTTGGTAGTTTTGAGCAATTCCAGCTGCTCTGTTGTGATTCCTACGGAATGAGGCCCACCATTGATATAATCAACATCACTGTGCTCGCGAGAATCAAGATCTATATCAAAAGGGCCAATATCTATAGCACCTATAAATTCTTTTTTACTAGGATAGATTTCATTTCCAGTGTTAAAAAACAACAAATAATAGCCATCTGATATTTTGACACTGAAGTTGACTTCATAGTTGATGTCCCTGATGTATCTACCCAAGGTCCAATCACGGGGTTTTAACAGCCAAAAGCTCTTATTCCCAAATTCTCCATCGTCCAGATACGTTTCCCTACTCGTCTTCTGTTCTTTGAAATTTTTTCTTTGGGCAATGCTTGGATATTTCCCACCGCTGCGAGGATATGCCCAATAATCGTATTCACTGCCTTCATTGGCCTCTAATCCGAATTGAGCAGCATTGGAAATGGTTTTGGTCTTGTCTATAAAATCAAAACCAACCTTAAAATTGACCAAAGGCTCGTGGGTATAATAATCGTGATTCCCAAGTATGGTAAACAGTGGGCACTTCAAACGTTCCCCTCTCCCGTCGCTGCCTTCAATGATTTGACGAAATTTATCTATATTTTGATAATTTCCGCTTTGGTATTCGGGCGCGTCTTTGGTTCTATCCGGTGCTTGATCACCTTGCCCTTTGATGTACCAACCATTCCAATAACCATCAAACTGGTAATCAACAATATCGCCAGTTGCTACTACGATAATTTTTTCTCCATTATCCACTCTTTTGTTGACATAACGGATGAAATTCCTCAGGTTATCATTGAAATTAATGTATTTCAAGCTCAAGTCATACGATTCCCTTAAGTTCCGAACTTGAGTTAAAACCTTTAACATCATGTCGTTACGCTGAGAAATATGCAGGTCGCTTATTTGAATAATTTTGACATTCTGAGCAGTTAGATCATTGTCAACATAGATGGCGTTGGTTTTTAAGGTTCGTTTTTGGGGGTTAATGATGTCTAAAAATAGAGGTTTGTTTCCAAGTTTATTTATTTCACTTTGGGAGAACCCAACCGTTATTGTCACCTCATAATCAGCTCCCCATAAACTCTGAAGTTGCCTGTTTGTCACTCCGATGTTACTGTTGCCGTAATCCCCCTCGTATTTTGGTACGGGAAATTTATAGACTTCTGAACATTTATAAACAGTGAGTAGCAGTTCCTTTTTATCAGAGACTGTTTTACATTTAATTGGATTGTTTTTCAAATAGTCTAACACTGCAGTTTTGGTAATTGCCGGGTCATTGTCCTTACCTGCAAAAGCTAAGGTTATTTCAAATTCTTTGAGTTGGTTGAAATTGGCAATCAAAGGATTTCCCAGCGAAGGCTTTGCAATAAAAAGTTCCTGTGTCATGATGTAAGCATTTTAGCTATTTAACCAAGACTGGACTGACCGCCCTTTTGCAAATACCCACTTGTTTATGCGCAGGGCTAAAGTTCAGCTAATGCAAAATTGAATTGTATTGCATAGTATCAAAAATAACTTAGAAGACAGGTGATGTAATTTACTTGCGGTAATGATTTAATGAATGCTTTTTTTGGTTTAAAGAATTTAACTTGATTTTTTGAATAGCTACGGTTCCTAAAGTCTATCTAAATTGAACATAGGACAAAACCGGGGCAATACACCGAAGAAGACGCACGGCCGTGCGTCTCTACACCCCGGCATTACCCGTCCTATTTTACCTTTCCCCGATTCTGTCATACACTCATTCAAATCCGATACAACTTCACCCTCAGTACCGACAACTGCTGCCCCGACAAACTCACTTTTTGCTCATCCCCATTCCAACGTTTGGTGGCGATGAACTGATCCTGTTTGAAATAGCCCTCATCAATGGAAAGAAAGCCCAGGTGATTGAAGCTGACGCCCTCCTTTAAGGCAAAATTGAGTTTGACCCCGTAACCGACGATGTAAAACTCGTCCGCTGCATTTTGGATGATCAGCGCAGCCCCCATGTCTTTGGGCAAGCCGCCAAAGGGCGAGGCGGGTGGAGCAGGTTTGTCAGCGGGCGGCGTATTGGGGCCAGGAGCAGGATCGTCCTGACCAGATAATGCGGCGAAGGAAATGACTTGTTTGCCCACTTGTTCGAGCGATTTGCCAAAATCGATGCTGAAGCGGAAATCAGCCGAAGAGCCAATGCTTATTTTGTAATCACCCAGCTCGATCTCTTTGTTGCGGGCGGGGGGCGCGAAGTAGGCGCCGCGCATTTGTGGCGAATTGTATTTGGCACCGATTAAACCCTGCATCTGTTGGAGGGTGCCGTTGATCTCCGTGAGCAATTTCAGGTTGAGTTTGACTTGTTCGTCGTTGCGGTTCCAGCCATCGATGCCAAAAGGGGCAAAACCAATGGCGTCGTATTCGGCGATGGCATACAGCACCCCGGCGGGTGAGAGCAAACTTTCCGGAATGAACAGAATATTACCACCCGTTTTGTATTTGCTAAACAGGTCGTCGTAATCGATGGTGTACACATTGGGGGAGTAAAAGTCCAGCGCAGTACCTCCCGCCCTGTAGAGGTCGAGCACGTGGGGGTTGATGGTGCCGTGGGGGTAGGTTCCCCGTTTGTTGTACAACCAGCCATTGCAAAAAGTCGGCAGGTCTAAAATCTTCCGGCCCTGCGCAGCGATGTGGTTGATGTAGGTGGAATAATGGTGGGCCATAAACAGCTCTTCGCTGTAGTAGGGGTATTCTCCCTCGGCGCTGCTTTTGCCAAATAGCTCTTCCCAGGTCCCTTTGGTTTTGTAGCCATTGTTTGCCCAGGCCTTTTCCAGGGCGGGAAACAGTTTTCCTTTGTTGGCATTGAGGTAAGTGATGACTGGGGCGGGCACTTC